>JAUZEU010000110.1 GCA_030838885.1 Bryobacterales bacterium
CCAATGGTATCCTGACTGTCACAGCGAAGTATACAGACACGGGCAAGGAGCAGAAAATCACCATCAGCGGTTCGACGCAGCTCTCCAAAGAAGAAATCGACCGGATGATCAAGGATGCCGAAGCGCATTCTGAGGAGGACAAACGCCGTCGCGAAGAGATAGAAATCGCGAACCATGCCGATTCGCTGGCGTACCAGGTAGAGCGGCAGTTGCGCGAACTCGGAGACCGCGCGCCAGTGAACGAGAAGGCACGTGCCGAGCAGTTGATCTCTGAAACGCGCTCTCTGATCAGGAACAACCCGTCCGATACAGCACGTCTGCGCCAGCTTGCCAGCGATTTGCAGCAGATCGCCTATGGCTTAACATCAGCTGCGTCCGGACAGGGCCCTTCCGCCGCGCCCCAGGATGATGCGGGCGCCCGAAGCAAGCCACCCGGATCCGAAGATGTCGTCGACGCAGAGTTCAGGCGGGCTGGATAAGTGTGAAGCCGAGTGTAAATTCGACCGGAAAGGCGGGAACAAGCACCATGGAACCAGTGGAAAGCATGAACACGATAACGCCAGAAGAGCCGGGTGATGAGCGCGACCGGCTCAAGGCCGATCTGGGTCGCGAGCACGATCTGTATCTCCGGGCGCTTGCCGATTTCGACAATTACCGGCGGCGGGTACAGCGTGACCGCGCTACGAGCGCCGCAAGCGCCAGGCGGGACATCATTCTTCCGCTGCTCGAAGTGCTCGACGGCTTTGATCGTGCGCTTCCGTATCTATCAACCGCGCCTGAGCCGGTTGCCGAGGGTGTGCAGGCGATTCAGCGCAGACTGCTCGATCTGCTTGGCGCACAGGAGGTAACATCCTTCAAAGCCGTTGGCGAGCCGTTCGACCCTGCCGCACATGAAGCGATTGACGCGGTGGACAGTACTGACTACGACTCCGGCATCGTAACGGACGAGGTGCAACGCGGGTACCGGATGGGCGGTGAACTGCTGCGGCCTGCAAGGGTGCGCGTCGCGCGTTAAGCGCACGGTCTGCCGATGGCGGTCAGATTCAGAGACTACTACGAAGTCCTGGGTGTTCCCCGTGGGGCGACAGACGAGAATATCAGAAAAGAGTATCGTCAACTTGCGCGCAAATACCACCCGGACGTGAATCCCGGTGACAAATCCACCGAAGAGAAGTTCAAAGAACTCAACGAAGCATATCAGGTACTCTCGGATCCGGAGAAGCGCAGAAAATACGATGAGCACGGCGAGAACTGGCAAAAAGGCTCCGATTTCACGCCGCCGCCGGGCTGGGAAGACACCGGTCGTGGCGGGTTCCGCGATTTCAGCGATGTCTTCGAGCGTGGCGACGGTCAGAATGGAGGGTTCAGCGATTTCTTCGAGAGCGTCTTTGGTCGGCGAAGCAGCGGTAGGTCCGAGTTTCGAAACAAGGGTGAAAACATCGAAGCCGAAATCGGGCTCACTCTCGAGGAAGCACACCGTGGTGTCACGAGGACCATCACTTTCCAGACCAACGAACCATGTTCCAATTGCGGCGGAAGCGGCACCAAAGATGGAAAGCCGTGCCCCACATGCCGCGGTTCAGGCGTAATTCGCCGGGCTAAATCGCTGGAAGTAACGATACCCGCAGGCGTCCGCAGCGGCTCGGTCATCCGGCTGGCCGGACAAGGCGAGCCCGGTACGAACGGAGGGGCCGCAGGCGACCTTCTCCTGCACGTTCGCATCGAACCGCATCCTCTGTTCCGTATTACAGATGACGATGACCTGGAGCTCGACCTTCCAGTTGCGCCCTGGGAAGCAGCGCTTGGCGCGAAGGTTAAGGTACCCACGCTCGATGGGCCCGTCGAAATGACGATTCGTGTCGGCACCCAAGCCAGGCAGAGACTTCGGCTGCGCGGCCAGGGGTTGAACAAGAGAGATGGGAGGCGAACCAATCTCTACGCCATCATCACGATTGTGAATCCGCCCCGCCTGACTTCGAAAGAGAAGGAGCTGTTTGAGAAGCTGGCGACCGAGTCACGCTTCGATCCCCGGCAGTTGTTGCCATTACGTAGCTAGATCATAGCTAGATCAGGCGTAAGAAACATCCGCGAAAAACGACCGGTCCGGCCAGGCGATTGGGAAAGAACTGGCCAGACCGGTCGTCAGACACGCAGTAAGGACCTGTTAATGGGCCGCAGCTGGAATTCTTCCTCCGGATGGAAGACCTCGGTTCCACGCTCGCAAACGGAATCCCAGCACCACCAGCATCACCCCGGAGACGAACGCGTACGCGCCGAACCACACGGCGATCACGAGGGCACCGGCAACAGGGACGGCTGCGATCAGCACACCGAAAAGAAGGGACGCAATGCCGCTTAGCGCCAGCAGCCATTCACCCGAGATATATTTGCGCAGGCGTATCGCAGCTGCGATCTCGAAAACGCCCGTCACGATTGCCCAAGCTGCGATGAAATAGACTAGGGCCAGCACCGTAATCGCCGGCCAAAGAATTGTGAGAACTGCGGCAGCGATCCCGAAGATACCCGCCAACAGTAGTGCTCCCCAGCGCTCGTGCGCCGCGGCAGCCCGCGCAGCGCCGGCAATGCCCAATACTCCATCGACCAGAGCGTAAGCCGCGAACACGACCACCAACGCTGCCAGAGTGATCCCCGGCCAGGCAATTGTCAGCACGCCGACCGCAATCCCCAGAAATCCCCGAATTACCAACGACCACCAGTTTCGGGCAAGTGCGAATGTCATAGAAACTCTCCTGTCTGGCTTCGAATTAATTCCGGCCGGACCGTAGTCCCGCCTAAGCTGCTTTTCCGGAACCGGTTGCCGATTCGGATGACGCGCCCGGGTTCCCCGCTGGAGTGCCTGTCTTTGTCTCGGAACCCTGCTGAATCGGGATCTCGCGTCGCCTGCTCCCTTGCTCCTCAGTAGGCACCGTAATTTCCAAAACGCCGTTTTCATACCGGGCACGAGCTTCATCGGGCTTCGCGCCTTCGGGCAGGGGAATTGCGCGGTAAAACGCCCCATAGCGCCGTTCGGTCACATGAATGTCCCCTCTCGTCTCCTCATGTTCAGCCCTGGTTTCTCCCTGAATTACAATCGCGTCGTCCGTGACTTCCAGCTTGATGGCGTCAGGTGTGACGCCCGGAAGTTCTGCCCGTATCAGATAGTTGCCTTCTCGCTGGGTGACCTCAATCGCCGGAGACCAGGCCCTGTCACCCTGCTCGCGGCCGGTCGATTCGCTAAGCACACGGTCGAGTTCCTGCGTGACCCTCCGCATCAGCGAAAAGGGGTTCATTCTGGAGGCCCCAGCCGGCGTAAGGGGAAGCCCGAGCGCATACACATGCCGACGAGATGAAGCCGCCGGTTGCTGCGTTCTTCGTGTAGTGACCTGTCCTTGCGGTGGTTGATTCTGCTCGGTCCTCGTAGTCGTTTGCGTTGCCATGCCATATCCTTTCGCTTAATTCCACTCGAATAAGGTGAAGCATCTTCCTCACCTTGCCTATAGGAACCCTTTCACCGTTCCCGCCAATCACCGTGCAGGCAATGTGCCACCGAAATTTAAAGCCGTACCCAACTTGTTTTCAGTTAGAAAGACAGTGTTCGGCGTTCCCGTGCGTGGGCTCTTGTCGAGTGTTCGATTATGTGCGCCGATTACTTGACTCGAACGGGCCGGAAGTAACGAGCCTGAATTCATCCGCCGGTCAGGTACCGATGTACGAACGTGACCGCCATCGCTCCTTCTCCGACTGCGGAAGCGCATCGTTTCACTGAGCCGTGCCGTACGTCACCCGCTGCGAACACTCCGGGCATATTCGTCTCGAGATAGTAAGGGTCGCGATCCAGCGACCATCCCGGCGGTCTCTGGTGATTGCGCAGGAGGTCGGGACCGGTCATCAGATACCCGGCCTCGTCACGCAGGATCCCCACTTCTGCCGCCCAGGTCGTCCGCGGGTCGCCACCGATGCAGACGAAGAGCCATCTCGTAGCGAAGCGCCGACAATCGCCGGTCAATCGATTCGTGATGCTGATCGCCTCCAGTGTCTCGTCGCCTTCGAGTCCTGACACCTCACTATCCGTCATCACGCGCACGTTATTGAAAGAGAGGATACGATCCAGCAGGTACTGCGAAATGGTGTCCTTCAACGAAGGCCCGCGTAGTACCATGTTCACAGTTCTTGCAACCCGCGAGAAATGCATGGCGGCCTGCCCGGCCGAATTTCCGCCTCCTGCGATGAACACGTCCTCGTTGCCGTGACATAGCGCTGCCTCACTTGCCCCGGCACCGTAGTAGACTCCTGCGCCGAGAAATTTCTCCTCGCCGGCCAGACCAAGGCGCCGGTATTCAATCCCGGTGGCACAGATGGTTGACCTCGCAACGATCTTTGTCCCATCCGCAAGGTATCCCACCCCTTTACCGGGCAGAAACTCGCCGCGAATTCCCTCTCGTCCCACCAGTATCTCTGCTCCGAAGCGGCACGCCTGTTCTCGCGCGCGCTCCGCCAGTTCTGCCCCGCTGATGCCCCTGGGGAACCCGAGATAGTTCTCGATTCTCGAACTGCTTCCGGCTTGGCCACCGACAGCGGAACGCTCCACAACGATGGTCGCCAGCCCTTCGGAGGCCGCATAAACCGCCGCACTCAGGCCGGCTGGTCCGGCACCATAGATAGCCACCTCATATTCAGATCGCGAGGGGTCGTGAAACCATCCGAGCTTCTCGATAATTTGCCGGATGGTCGGACACTCCAACCGGGTCCCGTCGGGAAAGATGCATACGGGAAGGCGTGAATCGTTCAGTCCTGAGACGCCAGCCTTGGTGCGCGCCTCTTCCTCGCTGTGCAACTCGATCCATTCAAACGGGACATCGCTTCGGTGAAGGAAGTCTCGAATCATGTATCCCATTGGTCCGCCGGCTTTGCCCAGTATCCGGATGACGTCGAGGTGCTCGGCCTGTGGTGTAGGTGTCATTTGCTCCGCCTGAGCAAGGCAGTCTCCTTTCTCCCTGGCCATTTCCTGTCCAGACTGTCGCAGGCGAAGGTACGGTCGCTGGGAGCGTTCAGGAGTTGTGAGCCGGAGCGGAACCTCACCTGCGCCAACGCCAGGATGTGCGGAAAACACTAAGCCGCAGAGTCCGGGGCATCTAGTGCTTAGTTGCGTAAGTTGACAATTGTATTTCGAAGCTGACTGCCTTTGACCTCGCGCTTCCGCCAGCGGAAGGGTTTGGCGTGCTCATTGTGCCTCCGGAAGAAAGCTTCAATGGCCTCCCGCAACTGATCTTTTGTCCTGAAACTTCCTCCGGTGAGTGTTTTGCGCTGCAGCAGGCTGAACACGATTTCAATCTGGTTCAGCCAGCTGGCCGAAGTCGGCGTGAAGTGAAACCGGACTCTCCCCTCAAACTTCGCGAGCCAGTCGTCGTTTCGCTTGTGAGTGGAATAGTTATCGAGGATGACATGGATCTCCCGGTCCTGCGGCTGATCGGCCAGCACGCTATCCAGAAAGCCACGAAAGTCTTCCCGCTTTTTATATTCGGTGAACTTCGTGTGAACCCGGCCGGTGTCGACTTCCAGGGCAGCGAACAGATTCAGCGTCCCGTGGCGCTTGTAAGTGCTTTTCAACCCGCGCACGACTTTGCCGCTGTCGGTCTCCACATAACCGGAGGCCCGTTCGATCGCCTGTATGGTCGGTTTTTCATCCACGCTCAGCACCACAGCGTTGAACGGCGGGTTTAGATATAACCCCACCACATCCGCGGCTTTCGGAGCAAACTCCTTGTCGGTGCTTACACACCAGCTGCGCCGCCGTTGCAGATAGATTCCTTCGCGACGCAGAACACGCCATACGGCGTGAACGCTGGCGTCGAGCCGCTCCGCCACCGCCGGCCCGTCCCAGTGCGACATCCCGGGCGGCGGCGGCTCCTCCAGCAGGGACAGGACCCGGTTGCGAAACGCCGTGTCATACTTGACCGGCTTGCCCGGCCGCGCCTGGTCATGGAGTCCTTTCAGCCTCCAAAGCGAGAAGCGCCGGCGCCATTTAGAAACGGAGGGGATGGATATCTTCAGTTCCCGAGCCACCTGCTGAATCTCTTTGCCCTCCAGGCAGGCCAGAATGATCCGGGCGCGCTCCACGGCGCGGGCCTCCGCCGTCCGGCTCTTCACGGTGGCGAGCAAAATGGCCTTGTCTTCATCGGCACAT
>JAUZEU010000145.1 GCA_030838885.1 Bryobacterales bacterium
CGGGTGCAGACGAACGCTCCCGCGATCGGGCTGGACGTGTTTCGCGGAATTGATGTGGCGGGAAAAGCTGTGCTGATCGAGACCGGCTGGTCACGCCGTTGGGGCACGGAAGCGTACCTGAGCGGCCATCCGTTTCTGACCGAAGAGGCGGCGCGGTGGCTCAGGGACGCCGGCGCGCGGCTGGTCGGGATCGACTCTCTCAATATCGACGATATGGCGGACAAACGCCGCCCCGTGCACACGCTCCTGCTGGGGGCGGAGATACCAATCGTCGAGCACATGACCAATCTGACTTCCCTGCCCCCGTCCGGTTTCCGGTTCTTCGCTGCCCCCGTAAAGGTGAAGGCGCTGGGCACGTTCCCGGTACGTGCGTTTGCTGTGGCCCCGTAAGCTCAGGGGCGACTCTTCCTGTTGCTGTATATCCCGGCAGGGTGGGGCGCACCAAAATACCCGCGGCCTGCATTCAGAATGTCCGTGGAGTCATCGCCCTCAGCGTCGCCCAGCGTCAGGTTATGCCCACTACCGTTTGGATAAAATCCTTTGCAGAAAAGTTGCCCGAGCCGTCGGTGTAGAAAACTGACGCCCTGCGCCCGGCAGCCTGCTCGGAAGTCACGATGTCCGGGGAGCCGTCTCCATTGACGTCCGCCACACCCACCTTGTGCGCACTGGTGAAGGTCGAATCAATCACGTGCCTGACCCAGGTTCCCGGAGCCGGACATAGTGCAGCGTGCACATTTCGGCCTGCAGAGCGTATCGGTGGAGGTGCAAGTGGCATGGGGGGTTATTGCTGGTGAGCGATAACTCCTATCCGGGATGGCGCGGGAATGTGGATGGCAGATCGCAGCCGATCCTGAACGCGGACACCACAATTCGCGGTGTCGTGGTGGATAAAGGCAAACATAATCCGTCACGATGACCGGTTGGCCCGTCACAGTGATTGCCGGGTTCCTGATGCTGCTGGCGGGCGCCGCGGTGACTGCCTTCGCCGTGCGCCAAAGCGAACAGCCGGGGCCGGATTTGCTGCAACCTCAGAACTGAAAATAGACGAAGGGCAGGGACTGGTCGGACGCGGTGAATAACTCGATAGCCAGCAACGTTACCACCGCCGCCGCAGTTCGCAACCATGCCGGAGCCTGGGTCAGCCGGGTCAGTAAGCCGCTATGCTCTTCGGCCAGCGCAATGGCCAGTGTTGCCACCGCGAGTTTCATCTGCAGCGGGCTGAGCAGGATCTCGCCCGCTGTTTTCGAGAACATCTGCCCCACTACGAAGAGCGCGGTATCGAGGGTCTCTGCCCGGAAGAATACCCAGCCGAAATTCACCACCAGGAACGTCAGAACAGTGAGCGGAATCCGGATCAGACCGCGCTTCTCTCCCCTGCCCCACACACTGCGTTCAAACGACAGCACCGCGCCGTGGAAACCTCCCCAGATGACGAAGTTCCAACTGGCCCCATGCCAAAGGCCGCCCAACAGCATGGTGAGCATGAGATTTCCCCACGTGCGCAGCTTGCCGCGGCGATTGCCACCCGCCGGGATATAGATATAATCGCGAAGCCAGCCGGAAAGCGTCATATGCCAGCGACGCCAGAACTCCGTCACGCTCGCCGACAGGTAAGGCCGCCGGAAATTCTCCGGAAAGTGAAATCCAAACAACAGCGCGACGCCAATGGCGATGTCTGTGTAACCGGAGAAGTCGAAAAAGATCTGCAGCCCGAAGGCGATAGTTCCGCTCCACGCCGGCAATACGCCGGGAAATGCGTGCGGATTTGAATAATATCGATCTGCAATTCCGGCAAACTGGTCCGCGCAGATCAGTTTTTTCACGAAACCGGTCAGAATCATCGCCACCCCGCGCTGCCACTCTTCTGCGGCAGGCGGCTGCCAGTTGAAGTAATCGAGGAAAAATTCTTTGGCACGCACGATCGGCCCGGCCACCAGCTGCGGAAAGAAGGCCACGAACGATGCGTAATCGACGTAGTTTTTGATGGCTGGCTGCTCGCCCCGGTAAACATCAATTACATACGAAATGCTTTGGAACGTATGAAAGCTGATCCCCAGCGGCAGGATGATGTCAAGCGGCTGTACCGCGATAGCAGGATGCGCCAGGTGCAGGAACGTTCCCCGGAAAAAGTTCGCGTATTTGAACCAGCCCAGCAGGCCGATATTCGCGCACAAACTCACCAGCAGCGCCATTCGCCGCTCAGGGCCCTGCTTGTGTACGATCCAAAGCGCGGCCAGGTAATCTATGGTGATCAGGCCCAGAATCAGCACCACGAACTTCGCGTTCCACGCCATGTAAAACAACAGGCTTGACGCGAGCAAAAGATATCGCCGGGCGGGCCGTGGCAGCAGATAAAAAAGGCAAAGCACCACCACCAGGAAAACGACAAAGTTCAGCGTGGTGAAAAGCACTCGCTAGTTCATCCCCACTGTTTCCGCCACCTTTTGGCCGATCCGAGAGGAAAAAACCGGCCGCCCGACATGGTTCAGGTGAAGACCGTCTGCGAATTTTTCGGGCGTTTCCAGATCACGGAAAGTCTCGGGGGGCAACACGGTCAGCCTGGGCCGGTTCATCACGGATTGAATGAACCTCGGCGGAGCTTTGAACTCCGGCGTCGGTACAGGGGCGCGCGGCAGTTCAAGAAAGATAATGCGGGTGGACGAGTCTTTGTAGAGGTCCAGAATTCGCCCTATCCACAGCTTCCGGTAGACTGTCAGTTCGCCGGTTTGCGGCGCTTCCGCCGGAAGTATGGTGGCATAGGCCGCCGACCGCTGCCACTCCTTCGCGCCCGGCGGAAAGTTGAGCGTTCGCTTCTCAAAGTCTACCGTCAGCCCGGCCAGATCTTCCGGCTTACCACCGTACCCATCAATGTAGCCGTGGCCGTTGTTGCGCCATTCCTTCGCAGCTGCCAGGCGCTCCTTCAGATTGGAAAGCAGATCCTGCACATCCCGCCGCACGGGTAACGCCTTGAAGAGACAGCCTGTGAGAGCCATACGGCTCTTCTCGGGTGAAGGGTATGACTGCGCGAAATCCCAACAATCGGTCAGGCGCAGCCGGCCAACCAGGTAATTCAAATCGGCCAGCCGGTTGGCCTCGTTGTTCGTGCCGTCCTGATCGGAATAGTGGTCGATCCCGAACGCAATCGCTTTGAACCGCCTGTGATCGGGATCGCCGTCGCGAAGCAGGTAATACCATGTCCGAGGCGAAGAGCCGGGCACGCCCAGATTCCAGAAATGAAGCTTATCCCCAGCAGCTTCGCCCGCGGTGCGTGCAGAGAAACCTTCGGCAATGCGCGAATCGCCAATCACCGCCGCCTCGGGAACTCCCGCCGGTTTTTCATGCCGGAGCCAGAATAAATGCGCTTCCAGCTGGCCGGTAGTCGAATTCAGCTCGAGGTAGCTGTTATACCAGCCGGAGCGGAAAACAGCGGCGTCCACCAGAAAAAAGGCCGCGACCGTTATCACGGTCCAGAGAACAGCCTGTTGCAGGGTGGCCGGGGCAGCCACCTTGCGTGACGGCTTCTGTACGGGCGCCGCAGAGTCCAGTGTGCCCATCCAGCTGATCAGGTCACGGCGGCGCTCCGCCGGAAGCGCCTGGATGGCTTGCTGAATATCAGGAAACTCCATCGCGGACGGCGCTACGTCAGATTTCCAGAATCACTGGCATGATCATGGGGCGACGCTGCGTCTCCCGGCTGATGAAGCGTTTGAGATCCGCTCGGATCTTCTCTTTCATCACTCCCGGATCCGACTTCTCCTCGGCGCTGGAACCTTCCAGAGTGCGCGAAACAGCTTCGCGCGCCGATCGCATAAATGCCGTATCGCTTTCCAGCGCAAACCCGCGGCTCACAATTTCCGGCGGTGTTTCGATCTTGCCTGTCATCTTGTTAATGGCAATAATCGGCAGCACAATACCGTCTTCGGAAATCACCCGACGGTCCCGAATGACCATGTCGCCCACCACTTCACCCACCGCACCGGAATCGATGCAAACGCGGCCTACAGTCACGCGGCCCGCTCTCCTTGCACCCCGGCTATCCATCTCCAGAACGTCGCCGGTCTGCATGATAAACGCTTCTTCCAGACCGATGCCATGAAGATGCGACGCCAGCCGAACATGCTTTGCCAACTGCCTGTACTCCCCGTGTACCGGTACAAAATAGCGCGGCCGCACCAGGTTCAACACCAGGCGCAGTTCTTCCATCGACCCGTGACCGGATACGTGCAAAGGCGGGTTCATGCTGCCGTACATCACGTCCGCGCCACGCTTCGAGAGGTGGTCGATCATGCGGAAAATCGTCTTCTCGTTTCCGGGAATGATTCGCGAGCTCAGCACAACCGTGTCGCCGGGGCTGATGCTGATGTGCTTGTGATTGTCCACGGCCACGCGTGAAAGGGCAGACATCGGCTCGCCCTGCGTACCGGAAATCAGGATGGTCGTTTTCGAGGGCTTCGCTTCCGCCACGTCCTGAGGGCGGATCAGCACGCCGTCCGGAATATCGAGAAGCCCGTGCCGGTGCGCGATTTCCGTGACCGAAATCATACTGCGGCCCACCAGCGCGACCTTGCGGCCAAACTCGTGCGAAAGGTCGAGGATCAGTTGCAGCCGGTGAATCGAGGAACTAAAGCACGATACGAAGAGGCGGTTCTCCGAACGGTTGAATACGTCCTCAAGACGCGGGCGAACGGCGCGCTCGGAATCGGAGTAACCGGGCCGGTCCGCATTGGTCGAATCGGACAGCAGCAACAGCACGCCGCGCTTGCCGTAATCCGCCAGAGTGTGAAGATCGAAAAGCTCGTTGTCGGTCGGCGTAGGGTCGACTTTGAAGTCGCCCGTGTGGATGATCACGCCAAGCGGGGTGGTGATCGCCATGGCAACGCAACTCACAATGGAGTGCGTCACGTGGATGAATTCCACTTTGAACGGCCCGATGGAGACGATGTCCTTCGGTTTGGCCGGCTTCAGATTGGGCTGCTCAACGTCGTACTCTTCCAGGCGGCGCTCCACCAGCGAGAGGGTGAAGGGCGTACCGTAAACCGGCACGTCGAATTCTTCCAGAAAAAATGCGACCGCGCCGATATGATCCTCGTGCCCGTGCGTGAGCAGCAGAGCGCGGACGTGCTGGCGGTTCTCTTTCAGGTAAGTGAGGTCGGGGGTGACGATATCAACCCCCAGCAGGTCGTCCTCCGGGAACATCATGCCTGCGTCAATTACGATGATGTCGTCGCCGTAACGAATCGCCATCATGTGCATCCCGAACTCACCTAGTCCACCGAGCGGGATGACTTGTAGTTTTTTATCTTGCATTCTTTTGTTTACGAAGGAGTAAATCAAATTCTAGCCTGTCCGTCGCGTCTGCGGGCTTTGGCTGTGCGGTTTGTGGAACTTGCGGATCATTCCTGCATCAGTAACCTGATGCCTGAGATCAATTCATTGCACGCCCTGATCGCGAAACGCTGGAGCCCGCGTGCTTTCACAAGCCAACCTGTAGACCCCGCTACCCTCCGCACTCTGTTCGACGCGGCGCGGTGGGCATTTTCATCTAACAACGAGCAACCGTGGCGCTTTGTTGTGGGCACCAAAGACAACCCGGAGGAGTTTGCGAGGGTGCTGGATGTTCTGGTTCCGGGCAATCAGGCGTGGGCCAAAACCGCGTACGTCTTGGGGGTCTCGTTCGGAAAGAAAACTTTTAGCTACAACGGTAGTCCCGACCGTTTCGGTCTGCATGACGCCGGCGCCGCGCTGGCCAATCTGGCGATCCAGGCGACAGCAATGGGTTTGCATGTTCATGCAATGGGCGGATTCGATGCCGTTCGCGCCAGAACCGAATTCGGGGTGCCGGACGACTTTGAGGCGGGGGCGGCTTTTGCGATCGGCTATCTGGATGGTCCGGATACGCCGCCTGCTCCCCGCACCCGGAAACCTTTGGAGGAGTTCTTGTTTGGCACGGAGTGGGGGAAGCCACTGTTTTAAGTCTCAGAAGGGCCTAAGAACAGGCCCCCATTGCAGCAGAATCGGCCCCAGGCGGGTCCGGAGCACGCAAAAAGGCCCACCCTTTCGGGTGGGCTGCATTGCCCCATTTTACAGGGCAATGTTCGATGGGAGAATCATTTTCAACGGCTTCACAACCGCTAAAAACTTTAGTGATTGGATCTTAAGGTTTTGGGCGACCCTTCGTCAAGGGAAAAACCGGATTCAAATTGTCCACAGGGTAAAGCGCTGAGATGCAAGGTGTTGCAAATCCTGTGGATAACCCCTTGAAAACCGCCTCCGAGCCACACCCGGCGGGTTCTTTGTACCTCGATTTGTCTGCAATCCTTACCAACAAAAGCACTTTACGTTCTGGCGCTACGATCTGCCGCTCAGATGGAGGGAAATCATCTGGTCGCCCTCGCCCGTCGCACCTGCCCGGCGGAAGAGCACCCGAACGCCTCCCACCACCAAACCTGACATGACACAAAACACGGCCAGCACGCAGCACAGGATGAAGATGTTCCAGAAGAGGTTGACAGGATTGTCTTTAGGCGTCGGAACATGCTGTGGCAGCGTGACTTCCGCCTGATACTTCACCTGGGCCAACAGCCGCTCGGCGTCATCCGGACTGGCGGAATTGAGGGCTATGGCTACCAGCGGGCCGCTTCGCTTGACGATCGCTCCCGGCACTTTCTGGAACTGGGGGTACCGGTCCCTCGCCATTTCCGGCGTTGGATAACTGAATATAAGCAGAGTGGTTTCTTTGCCCGGCGCGCCGAATTTAGCCACCTGGCCTTCGGCACTGAAGCTGAAAGCGGCTGTACCGGGGGAAATTGCGGGAGCGTACATCGCCAGGCTGGCCGGCCCGGTAATATAGCGCTGGGAGTTCGGCTGTGGACCCGCCGGGAAGTACTTCGGCAGGGTGGGTAGCGGCGCGTAACCGTATCGGGGAACAGTGGCCACCACATGGCTCAACTCTTCGGGCGTGATCTTATAGCCCTTGAAAATGAACAGATAGTTGCCCGCCGCGACGTACGCATCAGTTTCCGTTTGTGCCGAAAGGCCCATCAGGCCGATAGGTTTGCTGTCGGCAGGCCGGATCGCATCCCACGCCGCCATCGCGCCAGTCGCGTCCTGAAAGCGATACGCCGCTATGGAGTACTTCTGCGTGCCATCGGTGTAGGGAGAAAGCTCAGAATCCTGCAGGCCATATTCGGCCCAGACCGGCTGGTCGGGCACCGGCGCCGGGGCGGGTTCGCCGCGTTGCCATTTGCCGATGGTTTCAGGCAGGATGGCGGCAAACGATAGTACCGGGACGAACGCGACAAGCGCTAAAGCAAGGAACAGTTTTCGGTGCATTCAATTGTGAGACGCCGGACGCGTGAATTCTGATCCATCATAACGCCTGAATCGATGGAACCAGGCAGAATCTGAGACTCCAAGGCATCATCGCGGCATGTTGTAGAGGAAAGTCATTTGCAACACAATGCGATCCCCTTTGAACTCAGCAGGCAGAGGCGGCAGCGGATTCGACGCGCTGATCGCTGCCACTGCAGATTGATCGAGTGCCTTGGCGCCGGACTGCCCCGAAAAGACCACCTTAGTCACCAATCCCTGCTTCACAATGGCGAACTGCAGTACCACCTGGCCGCGCTGCCCCAACCGCGCCGCCTCCGGATACACCGCAAACCAGTTCCGCCGTACCGCTGCAATCACCTGCTTCATGTAGGGGCGGAAATCCACACCCAACGGATCGCTCTTCAGCTCCAGACTTGACTGAGGACGCCCGGCCGAGGGAGGAAGATTCAGACCCGGCCCGCTGCCCATCTCATCCACCCCGGCGTCACCAATCGACTGGGTTCCAGGCACGCCGCCCGCATGCGAAAGGTTGCGGACCGCCTCCTGAACCGAGGGATTCGGGACCGTAATCTGGCCCGACGGCCGGCCCGTCCCGGCACTGGGCGATGGGTTCACATCCTGCAGCACCAGCTTCGGCCCCTCCTGCGGCTGCGGAGGCAACTGCCCAAACTTTGGCAGTTGCGCGGTCTGCACCGCCGGGGCGGGAGCCTGGATCTTCGGTGGCTCGATCTCTTTCGGTACAGGTTTCGTCTGCGCCACCTGGGGTGGCGGCGCGGGCGGCGTTGGTTGCGGCTTCACAGGCTCGGCCTTTGCAGCGGAAGGCGCTGGAGCGGGGGCTTTGAACACCGGCCGCGGCGCGATCGATTCAACGCTCAGTTCCTTCGCAGGAGGCGCTTTGTTCGCGGCCTTCTGGGTCAGTTCAGGCGGGACGTAAAGCGGAGTCACGTGCCGCACCAGAAACCCCTGGGGCGGCGGCGGAGCGTAACGCGGTCCTTTCACGAAAACGAGAAGCAGTATCAGAACGAAATGGACACTAACTGACCCAACAGCAGCCGCACGATGGCGTCGCCAGTCATCCGCAGGGTCTTCCGCCAGCAGTAGATTGAGTTCCGGTTCCGTATCTGTAGAGGCGGAGTGCGGCAGGTTTAAGGTTTCCATCCCGCGAGCGTTTGGGCTACCACGCCTGCATGTTCTTCAATTTTAGCAATTACGGCGAGCGCTACCTCCAGTGTTCTACGTGCCACGCGGCCGCTAAGTTTCGGCTGGTGGTGGGTTTCGACCGCATCGAGGAAAGAGTCGAACTGCAGTTTCAGCGGTTCGGCCTGATCTATGGAAACCTGCTCAAACCCCACGCCCTCGTCGCCGCCCACGGTGAACACCGCCGCGGCCTGCTTCGCGTAATCCACTGAGATGTACTGCTGCGGCTGGAAAAGGCGAAGCTTCCGAACCTTATCTGTAGATACGCGGCTCGCCGTTAAATTCGCAATACACCCGTCGGCAAACTCGAGTCGCACATTGGCGATATCCACCTTCGGCGACAGCACGGAGATTCCGGCGGCGCGAATATCCCGGAGTTCGGCGCGAGCCAACGCGAGCACGATGTCGAGGTCGTGGATCATGAGATCGAGAACCACATCCACATCCAGGCTGCGCAGCGTGAAGACGCTCATGCGGTGAACTTCGAAGAACAACGGCAATGTGGCCAGACGGTCCAGCGCGACCACTGCCGGATTAAATCTTTCCAGATGCCCCACCTGCACGATGCGCCCGCTCCGCTCGGCCGTCGCAATCAGCCGGTCCGCCTCTTCCAGCGTGGAAGCGATGGGCTTTTCGATCAGCACATCGATGCCGGCCTCGAGTAAGGCGCAGCCCACCTCGGCATGGGCGATGGTGGGCACGGCGACGATCGCGGCATCCACTTGCCCTTTGAGGTCTCGATAATCGCAGGTCGCCGCCGCGCCATGCGCATGTTCCTGGGCGCGCTTCAGATTGGAATCCACGACGAACTTCAGGTCCGCCCTGGAACTCTCCGCCACTACGCGCGCGTGATTTTTGCCAAATGCTCCGGCGCCTACTACGGCAATGCGCTTCATGCCAGGGCCTCCATACCGATAATCGCCAGTCCCGCTGCGTTGGCTTTCGCTATTAGTTCGTCGCGATCCAGCAGCAGAGTGCGGCCGGCGTCGACGGCAAGGGAGGTGGTTCCCGTTTCCACCATCACGTCCACTGTGCCCGGTCCGATCACCGGAACGTCGAACAGCAGGTGCCTTCTCCTGGAAGATGCCTTCACCAGAGCGAGGCGCTTGCCTTGCACCAGAGTGGCGGCGCGTCGCAGCATGGCATCCGTGCCTTCCATCGCTTCCAGCGCAACGCAGGCTTTATCCGAAATCGCCACGCTTTGCCCAAGATCAAGGCTCGCCAGGACATGTGCGATTTTGCGCCCGTAATCGAGGTCGCGCTGCTCATCGGAATCCGGCTTACGTCTGGTAACGGCCCCCACAGGCGCGAGTAGCGGCTTCAGCAGCAGCGTGGAATCCACCAGTTCAATCCCTTCGTCGGACAGAACTTTCTGCACTGCGCCAATCAGCGAATCGGTGTTCTTTGAGCCCAGCGTGAGCAGCACCTTGGCCAGGCGCCAGTCCGGCCGGATGGAGGAGAAGATCTTGGCGTGCTTCACCTGCCCGGCCATCATGATCCGGGTGACGCCCTCTTTTTTGCACAGGTCGATGAGCTTGCTGAGTTCGCCCAGCGAGATCCAGTGGCACCGGGCCGCCGCCCCTTCCACCTCGGGCCCGGCTTCCTCGCGAATCGCAAACGCCACGGCCTCATCGCCCTGCTTGCGGGCGGTTTCGAGCGCCAGAACCGGGAAGCGCCCGTTACCGGCAATAATGCCGTACTTCATCCTTTAATCACACCGCGCTCTGACCGGGCGATGAAGTCGAGCAGTTCATCCGTTTCGGCGGACGCGGGTACCTCCGCCCGAATCCGTTCCACCGCCTGCGAGGTGTTGAGGCCCGCCCGCGTCAAAAGCCGTATCGCCGTTTGCAGGGATTCGATTGCGGACTTGTCGAAGCCCCGCCGCGCCAGCCCGATCGCGTTCGCGCCGAACACCTGCACCTCTGGCTGATTGCTGGTCAGCGAGAACGGCATCACATCCTGCTTAATCACGCTGTACGGACCGATGAAGGAGTGGCGTCCAATGCGGCAGAACTGGTGTACGCCGGTGAAGGGGCTTACATCCGCCCAATCCTCCACTGTGACGTGGCCGGCAAGACCGACGCTGTTGCCCAGGATCACGTGGTTTCCAATATGGCAGTCGTGCGCAACGTGGGCATAAGTCATTAGAAGGCAGTCATCGCCGATGGTGGTTTCAAGCCCGCCGCCCGCAGTGCCGCGGTGAATGGTTACGAATTCGCGAATCCTGTTGCGTTTGCCGATGCGGGTGAAGGCGCGCTCGCCTTTGTATTTGAGGTCCTGCGACGCCACGCCTACCGACGAATAAGGGAAGAAGATGTTGTCTTCGCCGATGATGGTAGGGCCCTCAATATAAAGGTTGGCCATCAGGCGGCTGCGTGCACCGATTTCCACTTCCGGTCCGATGATGCAAAAGGGGCCGATCTCGGCAGTCGGGTCGATGTTGGCCGCCGGATCGATAATCGCTGTGGGGTGTACCGGCATTACAGCGCCGGCTGCTCCTCTTTGTCTGGTTGAGCTTCCGGCACCGGTCTGTCTTCCAGTTTGCACATTACCTCAGCCTCTGCCACAACCACTCCATCGACGAAAGCTTTGCCTGCCATTTTCGCGACGGAGCCTTTGCGCTTGAGCACGTGCATTTCGAGGCGAAGCTGATCGCCGGGGACCACAGGTTTGCGGAATCTCGCGCCATCGACGGAGACAAGCAGCACCAGTTTGCGATCGCGGTCCGGGATGCTCCTCAGGACAAGGATTCCGGCTGTCTGCGCCATTGCTTCGACAATCAGCACGCCTGGCATCACGGGAAAGTCGGGAAAATGGCCGTTGAAAAATGGTTCATTCGCGGTGACGTTTTTGATGCCGACAATGCGTTCGGCTTCGAGTTCGACGATCTTGTCCACCAGCAGAAAAGGGTATCGGTGTGGCAGAATCTGCCGGATCTCGTTCACGTCCATCAAAGGACGAGCAGGGCTGGGCATGGAAACTGCCAGTATACATAGAGGTGCATGTCTGCCCCGGGGCGATGGTGTGGGTGATAACGACTATTGAAGTGAATCTGACGCGAGTCGGGTAAGAAGCATATTCTGAGCGTTGTGTATTTCCAAAACGGCATCTTACATCGTTAATAGACAGTACTGTAAGTACTAATATGTAATGATCAGTACGGAGGGAGTACAATGCTACGTTCGCTTACTATAACTTCATTCACGGTTTTGACCGCACTTAATCTCCTGGCGCAACAGGCCAGCATTCTTAATAACGGTAGTTTTGAAACCGGACTGATGTGCTACACGGACTGGATGTGGAGTAACACCGGTCAGGATTTCAAAGGTGACTATAAGTTTTCACTCTCAACGGATGCCCACTCGGGCAGCTATTCCATGGAGATCGCCTGTGCCGGTACCGACTGCCTGCGGGCGGCTGTCTACTCCAACCTGATCCCAACCGCACCGGGCCAGGCGTACAAGTTGAGTTTGTACTCCAAGTGTCCGTCGAACACGAATTCTTTCGTTCACGTTCCCGATACCGCAACCGGCAACGTCAGCCAACCGCTGACCTGCAACGGGAACTGGGCGCTGAATCAGGTGACGTTTCAGTCCGCACCTTCGGCTGCATACTTCTTCTTTTACGTGTTCAATGCTGACGTATCCTGGCTCCGGGTTGACGACCTGGTGCTGACCTACTCTGACGGGACCGTTCCGCCGCACACGGTGGTGAACACGGGCGAGCGTGCTGTGGGCATCTCAGGCCAGAATGTCACAGTTGACGGCAAGCCTTACCTCTCGCTGGGTTATGTGAATGTCGGTTATAACGATCTTGCGGCGGTGGCGGCGACGGGCGCCAACACAGTCAACGGTCTTGGTTCTTACAACAACGCGGCTTGCTTCAATACCGGGCGGCCGGACTATCTGGATCGCGCCTACGGACTCGGGCTGAACTTTTTGCCCGATTCCACTTTCACAGCGCGGCTTGGCGTACCCGCCGTATTTCCTTCGGTAATCCGGACATTTGCACCTCACAAAGCCGTGCTGGGCTGGAATTTGGCGGACGAGCCGGACCTGGTGGAATTGTCGTTCACGTACATTCCGCCAGCCACGTTGACCGCAGAGTTCAGTGCCATCAAGTCGGCCACTTCGCTTCCAGTCATGTTTGATTCTCAACACGCTGCCTACGACTGGCCGTCCGGGGTTGCCCCCTACACGGGGGCCGCTGATGTGTGGATGGCGGAACCATATGGACCGAATTTCTGGAGCACGGGACATGCAGCAGGCCTGTTTAACTCGCTGCAAAAGAAGCCGATGTGGTTCTATCAGGACGCCATTGACGCGAGTCTGATTGTTCCGAAGGCTTACTGGGCTGTGATCAACGGCGTTACGGGTCTCCACTACTTCGAATGGGATCAGTTCAAATCTGACAGCGCGAAACTCGCGGCCACGAAACAGGTGTTCAGCGAGTTAAAGAGCCTGAATAACGCGATCTTCGGCAATAACCTGGATAGCTTCGTGAGCGCAACGCCGGGGCTTGGATACACCGCCCGGTACGATTCTGCTGCCGATTCGATTTACGTGCTGAGCGTCAATCCAGCGCTTTCCGGAGCATCGGCCAACGTGCAGGGCAACTTTACGGTGAACGGCCTGATCTCCGGCCAGACCGTTTCTGTACTGTTTGAAAACCGTTCCATCACAGCCCAGGCGGGCAGCTTCACCGACGCGTTCGCAGGCGTATCGCGGCACGTCTATCAGATACACAGCGGCAGGACCAGCCTCTCCACCCGGCTCGCAGGAAAAACCGGGGCAGATACCAGCCGCGACTGGCAATTCCAGGTCTCGGATTCAGGACTCGCTGCAGCTAAAGCATCGAAAATCACCAACGTCACATTCCGGCGCACCGGCGGCACAAATTGTTTCCCGAGGGTGAAGACCGGATCGCTCCCGATCTCGTTGGGGACTCTCATTCCAGGAGACTCGGCTGTAGGCGATGTGCTTGTGAATTTCAGTGGATGTGACAGTAGTTCGCAATTCACCGTGAACGTGACCGTCGCGGCAAACAACGGCAGAACCAATTCTTCCCTGGTTCTCACTAACGAAGGGAAATAAACGTAGGTGGGAAAATGAAATTTGACGCGATCGCGTGCCAGTAAGTCAATTCTCGACTGGTTTGCTTCCCGCGGATGGAAACCATTTTCCTTTCAACGTGAGGTTTGGGAAGCGTACCGAAACGGTGAAAGTGGGCTGATCCACGCAGCTACGGGTACAGGCAAAACCTACGCTGCGTGGTTGGGGCCGCTGATGGAATGGATGGAGGGTGATGGGGAAAGTCACCCTCCTCTGCGCGTGCTTTGGATCACGCCCCTGCGGGCATTGGTGGCGGATACGGAACAGGCCCTGCGGACTCCGCTTCGAGACCTGGGAATTCCGTGGCGCATGGAGTCGCGGACGGGCGATACACGTTCGTCCATTCGCGCCAAACAAGATAAGCGACTGCCGACGGCGCTCGTCACAACGCCGGAAAGTCTGGCATTGCTGCTTGCGAAACCGGAAGCGCGCGAACAATTCAGCAATCTGCATCTGGTCATCGTCGACGAGTGGCATGAGTTGATGGGGTCGAAGCGCGGCGTTCTGACGGAACTGGAACTGGCCAGACTGCGGCGATGGAATCCGGGCCTTCGTACCTGGGGCCTTTCGGCAACGCTTGGAAATCTGCAAACTGCTGCGGCGACTCTCTTAGGGGATCGGGCCGCAGGGGCGCGTATTGTTCGGGGCATCGTGCCGAAGACCGTTGTGATCGATTCACTGCTGCCTGAGCACATGGATCACTTTCCCTGGGCCGGGCACCTGGGTGTGAACATGTTGCCGCAGGTCCTCGCTGCCATTGAGGAAGGCGACACCACGCTGGTGTTCACGAACACGCGCTCTCAGTGCGAAATCTGGTACCAGGCGATTCTGGACGCCCGGCCGGATTGGGCTGGCGCGATTGCAATTCATCACGGCTCGCTGGAGCGGAAGCTTCGGGATTGGGTAGAAGATGGTCTTCGTGCCGGAACGCTGCGGTGCGTGGTTTGCACTTCAAGCCTGGATCTCGGGGTGGACTTTTCGCCGGTAGACCGTGTGATTCAGATCGGAAGTCCGAAGGGTGTGGCCCGACTGCTGCAGCGGGCCGGCCGTAGCGGACATCGTCCGGGCGTTACCAGCCGGATCACCTGTGCGCCGACCCATGCCTTTGAACTGGTGGAGGTGGCGGCGTCCCGCGATGCGTATCGGGCGGGCGCGATTGAGAGCCGGTACCCGGTGGAGCGTCCACTGGATCTGCTGGCGCAACACGCTGTGACCATCGCGCTGGGCGGAGGATTTCGGGCGGCGGAACTGTTGGCTGAGGTCCGGACAACTTACGCCTACCGGGACCTGGACGACATCGAATGGCAGTGGGTACTCGACTTCATTACGCGGGGCGGCGAGGCGCTTCGGGCATATCCGGAGTTCCAGCGGGTCGATGTAGTGGATGGCGTGTATCAGGTGACGAACCGGCAGATTGCCCGCCGGCATTTGCTGTCGATCGGCACGATTGTGGCTGACGCGTCGATGGATGTCCGCTACCTGACTGGTGGCCGGTTGGGCAGCGTTGAGGAGAGCTTTATCTCGCGACTGCGCCCCGGCGATCACTTCTTCTTTGCAGGTAAGTCTCTGCAGTTTGTCCGTGTCCACAATATGATTGCGCAGGTGAAGAAAGCGCATGGCGAGCCGGGGGCGGTGCCACGCTGGGATGGGGCGCGAATGCCTCTTTCGAGTGAGCTGGCGGAAGCGGTCCGCGTGCGTCTGGAACAGGCCCGGCGCGGGGTCTTTGAGGGCAAAGAGATGCGGTCTGTGCGGCCCGTGCTTGAGACACAGGCCGAAATTTCCGCGATTCCAGGGCACGATGAGTTGTTAATCGAGCGGGTGGAAACGAGCGATGGACACCATCTGTTCTTTTATCCCTTTGAAGGCCGGCTGGTGCACGAAGGGCTGGCAGCGCTGTTTGCGTGGCGGATGTCAAGGCTGCGTCCCATTACGTTTTCGATGGCGATGAATGATTACGGCGTCGAACTGCTGGCTCCGGATCCGGCGCCGATCGAAGAAGCGCTGGCGGCCGGTCTGCTGAGTCCGGCGAATCTGGTGGAAGACATTCCGGCAAGTCTGAATGCGGCGGAGATGGCGCGGCGGCAGTTTCGCGAGATCGCCCGGATTGCGGGTCTCACGTTTGCCGGCTATCCGGGACAGAACAAGTCCGTACGGCAGATGCAGGCGTCGTCGGGATTGTTGTTCGATGTGTTCGTTAAGTATGACAGCGGCAATCTGCTGCTGGAGCAGGCGCACAGGGAAGTGCTGGAGCGGAATCTGGAACGCAGCCGCCTCGGCCAGACCATGGAGCGCCTTTCGCGGAGCAAAATTTGTCTCATAAACCTGAAACGTCCATCGCCGCTTTCATTCCCCATCCTGGTGGATCGGACGCGGCATCGTATGAGCTCGGAAAAGCTGGCCGACCGGATCCGGCGCATGACCGCATGATTGTGGAGGTGGCGGGAACGACTCTGGAATTGCTTCCGGAGCGGGCTGCTTATTGGCCGGAACGGAACACTTTGTTTGTGGCCGACACGCACTGGGGCAAGGCCGCTGCATTCCGGGCTCATCACATTCCTGTGCCAGGTGGAACCACTTCGAATGACCTGGCGAGGCTGAGTGGGTTGATCAAGGGAACCGGTTGCCGGCGCATTGTGCTGTTGGGTGATGCGATTCATGCCCGTGAGGGCCGTGGTGCTTTAGACGCAGTGGCGGACTGGCGGGCAGGTCATGCGAATGTAGAGTTCGTGCTGGTGCGGGGGAATCATGATAAGCGCGCAGGCGACCCTCCGCCTGCCCTTCGGATTGAGTGCGTGAATGCTCCGTTGCTCGAGGCGCCCTTCGTCCTGCTGCACCATCCGGAGGAGTCTGACAAGGGGTATGCGCTGGCCGGGCACACGCATCCGGCGGTAAAGCTGCGGGGCAAGGGGTTGCAGCGCGCTACGCTGCCCTGCTTCTGGTTCACGCAGCGGGTTTGTACGCTGCCGGCCTTCGGATCCTTCTGCGGCAACGCATTGATTTGTCCATCGCCGGGGGACCGAGTCTACGCCATCGCCGGGGATGAGGTTGTTGAGATCCCCGGGATATATTGAGTTGATGCCCAGGGTTGCGGTTTTGGGCGGCGGCCTGGCGGGCCTTGCCGCGGCGACAGCACTGGGAAGTTCCGGGTACGACGTTGACCTGTACGAATCACGCGCTTTTCTGGGCGGACGCGCGACGTCATGGCCTGTTGGGACCGGAGATGAAGCGGAGATGGTGGACAACTGCCAGCACGTCCTGCTGCGCTGTTGCGTGAACCTGCTGGATCTTTACAAGCGGCTCGGTGTGGAAGGCAAGGTGCGCTTCTATCGCGAGTTCTGCTTTATCGAACCGGGCGGACGCCGTTCCTGGCTGAAGCGGGGC
>JAUZEU010000146.1 GCA_030838885.1 Bryobacterales bacterium
CGCCGTCACCTCCTGGAACGCGCTGTTTCACTCGGGTCATCTCAAAACCGGCGAGACCGTCCTGCTTCAGGGTACAGGCGGCGTCTCTGTCTTTGCACTGCAGTTCGCAAAAATGGCCGGAGCCCGCGTGATCGCCACCTCATCCAGCGATGCAAAACTGGAGCGCCTCCGCGCCCTGGGAGCCGACGAGGTGATCAACTACAGAACCTCTCCCGAGTGGGACAAAGAAGCGCGCGCTTTCACAAATGGCGTGGGGGTCGATCACGTGATCGAAGTCGGTGGCGCTGGAACACTTCCGCTCTCCATAAAGGCAGTGCGCCGGGGTGGTCACATTGCGCTCATTGGAGTTCTCACCGGCCCGGGTGAGATGGATCCCCGCCCCATCCTGATCAAATCTGTTCGTCTGCAGGGCCTGTACGTCGGGTCCCGGCAGATGTTTGAAGAAATGAACCGGGCAATGGCGTTTTCCAGGCTCAGGCCGGTAATCGACCGTGTGTTTCCTTTCGAGCAGGCCGTGGAAGCAATGCGCTACCAGGAAACCGGTGCCCACTTCGGCAAGATCGCGATCCGCCTGTGAAACTCTTGCTACGCTGTAACCCGGTTCACCACAGCCGCGTACTATATTGAGAACCACGCTCCCGAACCGGGGGTATACTTGGAACGAGGAGCCGCCCTCCGATGAATTCGATATTTCAGCCAGTACAAAGAGCCACTGCACTTGTCGCCCTCTTTTCGCTTATCAGCCCCTCTCTCATCACGCCTGCTTTCGCGGGTGACAAGAAGAAAGACCCCAACGAAATCGGCAACCGCGATGTCGGCAAGGGTGTAAATTTCTACTCGATCGAAAAAGAAATCGGGATGGGCAAGCAGATGGCCCAGGAAGTGGAACGGCAGGCCAAAATTGTCGACGACCCGATCATTGCGGAATACGTGAACCGGATCGGCCAGAATCTGGTGCGGAATTCGGATGCCAAGGTTCCCTTCACCATTAAGGTGATCGACTCTGAAGAAATCAATGCGTTCGCGCTGCCCGGCGGATTTTTCTTTGTCAACACCGGCATTTTGCTGAACGCCGACAACGAGGCTGAAATGGCCGGCGTGATGGCGCACGAAATCGCCCATGTAGCGGCGCGCCATGGCACCAAACAGGCGACGCGGGGCCAGATCGTTCAATACGGCACCCTTCCCTTGATCTTTATGGGTGGCATCGCCGGTTACGCGATTTATCAGGGCATGGGCCTCGCAGTTCCGCTCGGTTTCCTCAAGTTCAGCCGCGGCTTTGAATCCGAAGCGGACATGCTGGGTCTCGAGTACATCTACAAAGCGGGCTATGACCCCCAGTCGTTTGTCGATTTCTTTGAGAAGGTGCAGTCTCAGGAAAAGCGCAAGCCCGGTACGGTCTCGAAGTTGTTCTCATCGCACCCTCCCACAGACGACCGCATTAAAAATTCGCAAATGGTGATTCAGAAGTACCTGAAAGAAAAGCCCGAATACGTCGTCAGCACCAGTGAGTTTAACGACGTGAAAACACGGGTTCTCGCCATGCATAACCGCCGCAAAGTGGATGACGTGAAGGATGCCGGCCGCCCCACGCTGCGCCGCAACCCGAACGGCCAGATAGATGTGAACGGCGATGAAAAAGCACCGAAGGCGGATCAGGAAGATCGCCCAACCCTGAAACGCCGCGAGAACTAATCAGCCGCGGTTTTGGGCAAAAAGGGCGGGCGCAATGTGCCCGCCCTTTTTCTATTTCAGAAGCTTCCTGTACTGCACGAATCCGGTGCGCTCCGCCACTTTGTCGTAGAGTTCCATCGCCGTCCTGTTCGTCTCGTGTGTCAGCCAGTACACGCGGCTTGCCCCTGCTTCGGCAGCCCTCGCATATACGGCCTCGATCAGACTCCGGCCGATGCCGCCTCCACGAAACTCGGGATCAGTGAACAGATCCTGCAGATAGCAATACGGTCCTTCCGTCCAGCAGGATCTGTGGAAGATGTAGTGAACAATCCCTCGCAGTTCCCCATCTGCAAAGCAGCCCAGAGCATTCATCGGTTCTGCCGGATCGTGAAACCTGCGCCAGGTGAGTTCAGTGATCTCAGCGGGAATCGCCGCTTTATAGAACGCGGCATAGCCCGCCCAGAGCGGCTCCCACGCCGCCCGATCTGCCTCTGCCAGGGGTCTGATTGTTAGTTCCCTCACGCCAGTAACTATAATCCGCGGTACCATAGCGGCCAGAATGCCCGAGCCCCTCCACCGTCTTCGTTCGGACCTCGACTTCATGCCTTCACCCGTGGAAGACCGCCCCGGCCTGCTCATTCGGGACTCTATGGGCTACTCCGATTCGATCTTGATCATTCCACCCGTGCTGGTCGAGTGCCTGAGCTGTTTCGATGGTGAACGGACATCGCTTGATCTGCGGGAGATCCTCGTAAACATCACGGGCGACCTGCAGGTGGGGGAACTGGAAGCTCACCTGGTCACCGCCCTCACTCGCAGCGGCTTCCTGGAAGAAGAAACATTTGCGCGGTTAAAGGAAGATCGGCATCGCACTTTCGCCGAATCCCCGGTTCGTGAGCCGTCTCATGCTGGCACTGCCTATCCTGAAAACGCCGCTGAACTCGGCTCCACCATGGCGAAATGGATGGGGCAGGACGCCCCACCGAGCGAACATAATGGTGGGAAGCTGATCGGTATCGCGGCCCCGCATGTGAGCCCTGAGGGCGGGTACGAATCCTACCGCGCCGCGTACCGGCTTTTGACTCCCGGTTACAAAGACCGTACCTTCGTCATTCTGGGCACGTCACATTACGGCGCACCGGAAAAGTTCGGACTCACGCGGAAGCCGTACCGCACGCCGTGGGGCGACACGCGAACCGACCTCGCTTTGCTGGACGAGCTTACACGAACGGCGGGAAGCGCAGTCGGCACCGAGGATTACTGCCACGCGGCGGAGCACTCCATCGAGTTTCAGGTCATCTTTCTGCAATGGCTCTTCGGACCCGATATCAAAATACTGCCGGTGCTCTGCGGTTCGTACGCCCAAAGCATCTACCTGGGCGGCAAGCCTGAAGCCAACGAGGGAGTAAACCGCTTTCTGGGAACTCTCGGCGATATTGCCGCACGGGAGGAAGACCGCCTGCTCTGGGTGCTGGGCATCGACATGGCTCACATGGGCAGTCGGTACGGCGACGCATTCACAGCTATCGTTAACCGCGACGAGATGGAGGCCGTAGCCGCGCGCGACCGTCAGCGCATTGAGCGGGTCAATGCGAATGACGCGGATGGCTTTTGGGATCTTGTGCAGCAAAACCGGGACGATCTCAAATGGTGCGGCTCCGCCCCGCTTTATACGTTCCTGAAGGTGCGCCCGCAAGCGCGCGGCCGAACTGAAAATTACGAGCAGTGGAACATCGATCAGGAAAGCGTGGTCACCTTCGCGGGTTTATCTTTTCGATAACCGGTTCCCGGCAATCATTCGCATCCACGGCGTTCTCTGACATCGATGCGCCGGGGCCGGCTGCGATGCAATGGTGCGTCATGCCGAATCCTGTGACCGTATTGGACCGAATCACATTGCCTGTGGTCGTTGTCGCGCGGCCGCCATTGCCACTCAGATAAATTCCGCTGCGCAGAAGATCCGGCTGTTCCAGGGCATAATTGCACCTGGCGCTCACCGGCGTGCTGCCGCAATGCGCCCGATTTATATCCAGGAATTGGTTGTCTTCGATTCTGTTATTGCTGCCTGCAAGAAAGACCGCACCATAAGCGAACCCCTGCAGCGTGTTGCCGGTCACCACAACACCGGTGGAATTCATACCCGGATCGTTGTTGCCAAACACAATCCCGTAGTGCGAGGCGGGATAGGCTTCCAGAGGTTTCTTGTTCACACACGAATTCCCTGTGACCTCGCCATCATGAAAGCCATCCAGATCGATACATTGGCCGTTCACGTCAGTAAAGCGATTCCTCGCGTAGACCGCATGATCCACGTTGCCTGCAGTATCCACCGCAACCGCAACCCCATGGTGCTCCACATCCACATACTCCGCAGGGAAGCCCAACTCTGAACCGGTATTATCCTCAACCCTGATCCGCGTCGCGTGTCCGACCTGAATCGCGTCCCGGCCCACCTGCGTAATCGTATTGCCCTGAATCACACCATCGGCCTGACGTGGCGAACGCGCGTACGAGTGGGTCCAGATGGCATTTCCGGTAATCCGGTCTATTGCCGACCGCCTGACCTCAAACCCGCTGACACCCTCTTCCAGAAGGATGCCACCCGTCGTGTTATTCCTGCCAGCGCGGTTGAGGGTTCCGCAATCCTGAATGCGCACCGCATCGATCGTGACACTCGAGGAAGCATTTACCAAAACGGAAAAGGCCCTTAAGTCCCGGAACTGAACCTTCCGAATCACCACATGATTGCTGTTACGAACCACAATGCCGTTATCCGAATAGAAGTCTGCAAACGCCGCTTCGTTCAGAGGAAAATACCAGTCCGACTTCAGTTCCACCCGGTTGCCACGCACCGTGAAGCCTTCCATGGTCACGTTCGAAGCGCCATCGACCAGCAGTGCCGCACTACCCTTGAAACCCGAATCCAGCACAAGAGTGCTCCCCGCCTTATTCCCCCGCAGCGTCATATTGCGGGCATTCTTCGGAAGTACCAAAGGCCGATCCAGATGCGTTTCACCTGCCGGTAATTCAACCACACCGGATCCACGCGCGATTGAGGCGCGCAGATCCAGCAACATCATTGTGGTGAAGACAGCGGTAGAGACAGAGAGCAGCAAGCTTCAACGTACACTAACCGTTAGTGCCGAAACTGCCAGGCCATCTCCGGATACTCCGCAACGTTCTGCGGCGCCTGAATTACCACCTCCATCCCACCGCTGCCGAGACCGCGCCGGAACCCTTCGACCCCGCACTCCTGGCCAAAGCTGAAGCCGCCTTGAAGAGCCTTCCCATGCCGGACGACAATGCCCGCGCTTACCTCGCCAAGCACATCCCTCGGCTGGCACGCACTCTCGCGCTCGTGCCGCCACCAGGCCCCACCAGCCAGGTGCTTGAACTCGGCTGCTACATGCAGATTACGCCGCTGCTGCAGAAGCTCTGCGGCTACCGGGAAGTGCGCGGCGCATACTACGGCAAGCCGGGGCAAACCGACCACAAGATCCTGCCGTTCCCGGATGGAGACTTCTCCTGCTTCATCGATCACTTCGACGCCGAACGAGATGCCTTTCCTTACCCCGACGGGCACTTCGATATGGTGATCGCCGGCGAAATCATCGAGCACATGCTTTACGATCCGATGCATCTGTTGCTCGAATCCCGCCGCGTGCTGCGGGAGGGCGGCTGCCTCCTGGTCACCACGCCCAACGTCGGGAGCATTACCAGCGTCGCCAAGACTCTCGACGGACACGATAACCCTCAAATCTTCTTCCTCTACACCCGCCCCGACCCCAACAGCCCGCCCGATATCGGCCACATGCGCGAGTACACTGCCCACGAACTTGGGCAAGCGGTTCAGGCGGCCGGTTTCGAGGTGTCTCAGTTGTTCACCACACACATCGCAGAATTCGCCTCGCATCTTCCCCTGCTGCGCCTGCTCGCGGAAAACGGCTACAGCACAGAACTCCGCGGCGAGCAGACCTGGTGCGTTGCGGTGAAACGCTCCGCGCTTCCGATCGACCGCTTCCCGTGGTTTCTGTACAATCCGTAACGGCGGCTGAACAGCGAGCCCGTCCGCGCAGAAGATCAGGCCGTAACGGGGCAGCGCGGTCTTCCGGCTATGAACAGACCCAGTAATGTCACCGTCGATAACGCAAGCAAAACCTGCCCCACACGATTTTCCAGTGGGGTTTCGAAGTGCATACGAATCGAGTGATCGCCCGCGGGCAGGTCGATCAGCATGAAGCCCATCAACGGCTCGGGGCGAATTGTCAGTTCTTTGCTGCCTTCAAAGGCGCGCCATGACGGATCGTATGTCTCCTGCAACAACACCGCGTCGTCCGCCGACGTATGAGCCCGTATGGCCACATCATCGAAGCCGCGCCATGTCACCGCCGTTGCGGCCTGCGCCGGGTTTTCCACCACAGCCAGATACTTGTTCAGGGTCTCCGAATCGTCACCGCTCCGAACGCGGCCAACCGAACCAAGCGCCTTCCTGTCCACCACCCGGCCAATTCCCGTGTGAACCCGCGGAATCCCGTAGATCACCGTGTCGTGCTGATCGTCATAGAGCACAGGAAGCGCCCCGCGAAACTTCTCCGGCTGCTGATAGTCGTGATAATGTTCAGGCGAGTTCGCGCCCGGCACGATCACCGCATCCGCCCCCAACGCCCGCAGCCACAGCACCCCTGACTCAGCTTGACTTCCATGCTCGATATTCCAAAACGCCCCGGGCAGGTTCTGATTCAGCATCCCCTGCATCGAACCGCCATCCGGCTGCTCATTATCGGACCACGCATCGAACCAGAAACGCACCGTACCTGCAGGCAATACGCGCTGCCCCGGCAAATGCTCGTGCACCCATTCCGTGATCTGATACTCGTAGGTACGGCTCAGGGGTGCAGCCTTCGGAAACGGCGACCAGACATGCCGCAAATACCGGATCGCCGGGACAAAAGCCACAACAACCATCACGGCCACCGCCATATGCCAGCGCGGATGCTTCCAGGCCATGCGGACCCCTTCAACGAAAACCAGAATGAGCGCAAGATCCAGTTCGGTTACCAGCCGCGGCGGCTCTCCCGCTATGCGAAAGCCAAGATAGTAGAACCCGAGAACATCCAGACTCAGGAATACAGCGGCCCCCGCCACAAAGATGCTCCACTCACGGTCCGGCTTCCCGTTCCCCAGCCGAAAGCCGATCGCACAAAACAGTGCCAGCACGATCAGTGCAAGCACAATCGACCATGTATGCCCGGGCTGTGAAACCCACTGCAAATTGACCAGCGTGATCTTTACATACGATGGCGTGAGCCAGAATGCGGATAATCCATACGCCAGCGCTGCTATTGCAGCCGCCCGCAGCCACACCCGCCAGTCGCGCTCCCCCACCCAAACAGCCCACACCATGATCGGAAAGAAAATAGCCAGCGCGGTTGCGCCATAAAAGTTCGTTGCCACCGCAAGTGCGGAAAGAGCCCCGGCCGCGCCCAATGCGGCCGGCCTCCATCGCCTTAGTGCCAGAAAACTCGCTGCCAGAGCTGCCGGCAGGATGGAGAGAGCCGATATATGCGGCCCCTCCCCATACGCCATCAAAACGTGAAGCCGCTGGGGCACCCAATAACCGCTGTCGTGCCGGATCAGCGTCAGGAACAGAAATGACGGCGAGAGCAGAGCGGTAGCGCCCGATGCCAGCAGAGCTGCCCGCCGCGAAACGCTTCCAATCCGCACCATCCAGTAAACAGCCGCAATGCCGAAAATGTAGAAGAACGCGGTGTAAAGGTGATAGGCGCGAGCCGGGGAGATGTGGCCAAATTTTGCGATCAACGCCGTGCCGTAGCGCAGGGCTGGCGGATATATGTAATCGAATCGCGTGCCGCAGTACCACAGCGGCTGCCAGCCCGGATGGGGCAGATTACTCCCCAGCATACGGGCATCCGCAATAAACGTGCTCTCAATCGAGGGCCAGTTATCGAGGTATTCCAGGCGAAACAGAGGCCAAATCAGTACTGAGGCCAGACACAGCACCAGCAGACTGTCAGCCAGGACGCTGCGCTTCATTATCGAGCGCTGAGCAACAGATTAACTTGTCGGTTCGCCGGCAGAAGCTTCCTGCTTCTCCGGTTCCGCTTTGGCTTGCGCCTTCTCTGCTTTAGCAGGTTTTTCGCCGTGCTCCGATTTCGCGGGAGTCGGAGCTTTCACCACGGTCTTCACCGGGCTGAAGAGAATATGCGCGTTGCGGCCTTCCATTCGGGGTGGCCCGTCTGTGACGCCGAACGCAGTCAGATCTTCCGCGAAACGAAGCAGCAGCTTGCGGCCAAGATCCGTGTGAGCAATCTCACGTCCGCGAAACTGGACGACTGCCTTCACACGATTCCCTTCCTGAAGGAAGCGGATTGCATGGTTCTTCTTAAAGTCGTAGTCGTGGTCGTCCGTGTTCGGCCGGAACTTCAATTCCTTGACCTGGACAACGTGCTGCTTCTTCTTCGCCTCGTGCTGTTTTTTCTTGAGTTCGTACTGATAGTGACCGTAATCGATCGCTTTGGCGACAGGCGGCACGGCTGTGGGTGAAACCACAACCAAATCAAGCCCCAACTCCTGCGCTCTTCTCAGCGCTGCGGACGTAGGCATGACTTCTGCTGTGCCATCCGGGAACACCGCGCGTACCTCCCGTGCACGAATCGATTCGTTGACGTTTTCTCTGCGACTTGGCTTTCGAGGCGGAAAATTACGGCCTGGAATCATGCGGTGAGTAGACTATGCCCCAACATAAGTCCTTAGTCTAGCTGTACCAGGTTACTTTGTCCACCGGAACCTTGGACAATCAGACAGTTCCCACGCTCCGGCTCCGCTTTGTCCTTGCCGACAGCAATAATCCGCAAAGTACTACAATTACGGCGCCCACCACGTTGTACCAGAGAAATGCCATTTTCGTAAACACAGCGCACGATACAATGGCGCACTCACCCACGAGCATCGCCCAGAATGCCGCTGACCCCTGCACCCTTTTGAAGAAAAACGCCAGAATAAACACACCCAGCAGCACCGGATAAAAAAACGATCCCACCTGATTCACCGCTTCCACCAGCGACCCCAGGTGCTTCGCGTACTGCGCAAAAATCACGGCCCATACGCCCCACGCCGCCGTAAACACCCGCGATGCCAGCAGATAGTGCCTGTCTGTCGCATCTTTCCGGAAATGGCGCCGGTAAATATCCATCACGCTCACCGCGGCCAGGGAATTCAATTCCCCGGAACTCGACGACATAGCTGCCGTAAAGATCACCGCTATGACCAGGCCCACAATCCCTACCGGCAGGTATTTGGTTACGA
>JAUZEU010000161.1 GCA_030838885.1 Bryobacterales bacterium
CCATCTGCGTCTTCCAGTTGACCGGACCACCAAAGCCGATACCGCATCGCTCAAACCGCTCGTCGGCATCCCAATCCCGGATCAGCGGGGTGAGGGTTTCCAGCAGCCTCTCACGACCACCTTCCCGATCAGTGGCGCGACTTTCGCGGTGGATCATGCGCTCACCATCAAAAGCGGCAACCGTGAACTTCGTACCCCCGATGTCGATCACGAGGGTTTTCATTGGCCCAAAACCAATTCCAGTAGTCCGGGCTCCAGGTAGTTCGGGATGATGTGGTCGGCTCCGGCAGCAGCCAGCCAGCCCCGTTTTTTGGGGTCCACCTCAACGCAATCCGGCTCCAGCGTAGCCACACCGATCGCAGTACCGCCCACTGCCTTGGTCTCCTCGATCTCCACCCGGCCATCACCGAAGGTGAGGATGGCGCCACCCGGAATTCCTGAACCGACGAGACGCGCCAGCAACTCTCTCTTGGTCAGGCTGGTGCTGGCCGAGCCGTACATCCCGGTGAAATAGCATTCGATATTGAGGAGCCTGGCTTCCCTCAATATCTCGTTGTGCGCTGTTCCACTGGCCAGATAGATCTCCAGATTCCGACCCTGCACTGCCTGCAGCAAAGCCCGTGCACCTGGCACGAGCAAAGCATCCGGAGAGATACGACCCTCTTCGGCTGCGCTCAGCCGGTCGGCGCGCACATGCTCCAGGCGTTCCATAAATTCGGCCTTGTAAGCCTCAGGGGATTCCGGCTCGCCACCCAGCCGCCACACGTGTTCCGCGAATGCTTCCATTTGATGAACCGTGTCTTTACCGGTAAAGCGCGCCACGTAGTCTTCCGCCTCAGACCGAAGTGCATGGGCGTCATTAGCCAGCGGCCCGAGAGTTTCCATCATCATGTCGAGCATGATTTCCATCCAACCGGCGCGCACCGTTGCCAATGTTCCGTCAAAGTCAAATATCACTGCGCGGGCCGGCAGCCGCGAACCGTACCCCAAACGTTCGATCACGATTCGTATTCTCACACGCCCGTTATGCCAAACTGTTGTGAGGTGAGGGGCATTGTCACGCGCCGGGCATTGCTCGGCCAACTCGCGTGCTGCACGGGCTGGGCACAAAATACCGCAGGGCTGCCACAGGCTGGCGGCGACGACCCTCTGCGCCTTCTGCTACCCGAACACCCGCGCCTGATTCTGCCCGATTCCGACCTCGACCGTATTCGGCAACTGGTGCGGGAAAATCCGCTCGCGAGGCGCGTTTACGGCGACCTGGAAAAAGAATGTGATCGCCTGCTCTCAGTGCCGCCTGTCGAATATAAACTCAACGGGAATCGCCTGCAATCGCAGACACGCCGCGCGATCGACCGCATCACGATCCTCGCACTGATGTACCGGCTGACGAAACGCGACCCATGGCTGCGCCGCGCCATCATGGAACTCAACGCCGCAGCTAACTTCCGTGACTGGAACCCCACGCGTTTTGTAGAAACCGCTGAGATGACGTACGCCTTCGCGATCGGCTACGACTGGCTGTTCAATGCTCTCTCTGTGGAGGAGCGGACGTGGATACGCGAGGCCATTGTCGGTAAAGGCCTGGATCAGGCACTGCCGATTTATCAAAAGCAGGCGTGGTGGACCAGGGATCGCTTTCATGCGAACGTGGTCTGCAACAGCGCCATGACCATGGGTGCACTCGCAGTCGCGGACGAGGGTGTGGACAAGAGCGCGCACGATAAGGCAGTGGAGATTTTTCGCGCGGCAATCGATTCCATTCCGCATGGCTTGACGAGCTGGGGAACAGACGGCGGCTGGCCCGAGGGTCCGTTTTTCGGGGAGTTTGCCGCCCGTTACGCAAGCCTGTTCTTCTCTGCGCTGGAAACGGCATTGGGCAATGATTTCGGCCTCGGCAGCTACCGCAGCATCGATCGCGCGGGCCGGTACCGGATCTACACGACCGGACCCACGAACCGCGTCTTCAACTTCGGCGATGGGCCTGACGATCCCGGCCCTGCACCGGAAATGTTCTGGATGGCAAGGCGCTTCAACAACCCCGTGTATGCGTGGAACGAGCAGAAGCAGCTGGAACATACCGTGCATCCCGATGCTTTGGACATGGCATGGTTCGATCGCGATTCGAAGCCCCCTCAAGCGCCGGCATGGCCGCTTGACTACGTGTTTCATGGTGCATCGGTTGCCACATTCCGCAGCGCCTGGGAAGACCCGAATGCAGTCTATCTGGCGGTAAAAGGCGGAGACAACAAAGCGGCGCACGCCCATCTGGATCTGGGTGCGTTTGTTCTCGATGCAGGCGGAGTGCGGTGGGCGGCGGATCTTGGCGCAGACGACTTTACGACTCCCGGACCACAGCGTAACAGCTTTTACCGCGTGCGCACTGAATCGCATAATACGCTGCTGATCGACGGCGACAACCAGGATACCCGCGCCGAGGCGCACATTACACGCCAGGAAATGACGCCCGATTTCAGCTGGGTTCAGATCGATCTGTCGAAGGCGAGCCCCAAGGTGAAGCAATGGATAAGGCGCATCGGGATGGCGCAGCGCCAGTCCGTCGTGATTCAGGATTCGCTTCAGTGCGATATGCCGGTGGAAGTGATCTGGGGCATGATGACGGATGTGGACATGACGGTGAACGGCCCCACGGCCACGCTGCACAGGAACGGGTGGAATCTTACCGCTGAAATCCGTTCTCCGCGACATGCGGTGTTCGACATCGCACCGGTGCGGCTGGTCAGTTCCCAGTCGCAGAATCCGAAATTTCAGAGGCTTATTGTGCGGCTGCTGGAAAAGGTGACGGATCTGGATCTGAACATTGTTTTGACTCCGTGGCGCGACGGGCAGACCAAGCCGAAGATCACCGCCCAATTCCCTTCTGTATGAGACGTGCTGTATGACGCGGCGGTGTTTGTTGCAGACTGGTTTTGCCGTGACGGCGAGCGCCTCACTGAGGCCGGACACCATTGTACGCCGGATTTTCAATCGCATCAATGAGCTTCGGGGTGAAAGTGGCGTGGAAGCACTGCTGTGGTCCGGACCACTCGCCCGATGCGCGACGGAGCAGAGTCTTCGCAAAGACCGGCTGCGTTTTCCCGGCCACAACGACCCGGAACGCGGCAGCGTCTCGCAACGCCTGCAGGCTGCCGGGATCCCGTGGGTACGTTGCGGCGAGAACATCTTCTCTGAGCGGGGCTATGCCGATCCGGTGCACTTTGCGGTCGTGTCCTGGTGGTACAGCCCAGGGCACCAGGAGAACTTGCTGAATCCGGAGTTCACACAGACTGGAGTTGGTGTGGCAGAGAGTGCCGACGGGACTTTCTTCGTGACACAGATTTTCGTGCACCCGCCGCCAATTCCGCCTAAACCGGTAAGGAGATAGTCGCTTCGCAGCCTGGACCCGGCGCCCGATTCTTTAGCATGACGGTTCCGCCATGCGCTTCGGCAATCTGGCGGCTCAGAAACAGACCGATGCCCGATCCGCCCGGCTTGGTCGTAAAAAACGGCACAAACAGGTTAGTGGGATTCGCAATGCCGTGGCCTTCGTCATCCACCAGGATATCGACCGCGGCGAACTCCTGCCGCCATGTTACCTGCACGCCGGCGCCGTGTTCGCTCCCACGTTCCAACGACGCATCCACGGCGTTACGAACGATGTTGATAAGCAGTTGGTCCAGTTGATCAGGGTCTGCACGAATGGTGAGGTCGGGTCCGGGCGTCACCAGGATGCGCAGCCGCTGTTCCAGGCGGACGACTCTATCAATCCACTCCACGACTCTCACGTTCTGCGGCTTTGGTTCCGGCAAACGGGCCAGTCTTGCGTACGCGCCTGTGAACCTGTTCAGCGCATCGCAGCGGTTTGAAATCACGTTCAGACCGGAACGAACATCGTCTTTCCAATCATCCGGCATGGGCTCGCGGGCAACCAGTGAAAGGAGGCTTGAGGAAAGCGACTTCACTGGTGTGAGGGAATTGTTGATCTCGTGCCCCAAAACCCGCACCAGACGCTGCCATGCGTGCAGTTCTTCTTCGCGCAGCGGGCGGGTGATGTCGGAGAGCACCAGTAAAGTGTGGCGGTGTCCGCTTTCCCGGAAGTTGCCGCGCCGAACGCTCCACAAGCCGAAGCCGCCCCGAAAGGTCGCGCGCGTTACGGAAGAGACTTTGCCGGTGAGGTAAGGCGCAAGGCCCAAATGCTCGGCAGGCTCGCCCATGGCCTGTTCCGCGGTCATCAGGATTAGTTGCTCGCCCGATTTGTTGATAAGGCGGAGAAGACCGTGGGCGTCGAAAGCAAAAATGGCGACGTCGATTTCGCTGATGACCTTCTGCAGCAGGGCCGTTGCTTCCATCGCGCCTAACCGCTGTTCATGCAGCGTCTCCGCCATCTCGTTGATCTGGGCATAGACTTCGCCCAGACTGCCGCGATCGTCCATGCGGAGCCGAAATGAAAAGTCGCCATCTCTGAGCGCACCCAGCAGGTTGGCGAGCGTGCGCATGGAGTAGGCAAAGCGGTCCTTTACTGAAGCCGCGAAACCAAGCCATGCCAGCACCACAATGATGCCGACTGTCCATCGGGTGCTGCCGGTGTAATCTCCTGTGCCCAGCAGGATTGCCGTGGCGACCATAGCCGGAGCGCCCGCGCAGAGGGAAAGCAGGAAGATTCTACGCTCGAAGGTGAGCCAGCGCTTTCTGAAGTTTCTGCGGAAAGCCTGCCCGGCCATTACGCGATACCGTAGCGGTCCAGCCGTCGGTAGAGCGCACTGCGGCTCAGCCCCAGAGCATTCGCGGCCTTGCTGACATTGCCCTCGTACTTCGCCATGGCCTTGCGGATCAGCAATGCTTCCACCTGTTCCAGACTGAGTTCTTCCAGCCTTTGCGGCGTACGGCCTCCGCGAAGACCGAAATCCGCCGCCTGGATTTTATCGCCCTGGGCGAGAAGCACCGCGCGCTCAATGGCATGTTGCAGTTCGCGCACGTTGCCTGGCCAGTCGTGCTCCAGCATGGTGCGCATAGCTGCCGCATCGAACTCGCCCGCGCGCTTTCGGTACTTCATGGCGTAGCTGGAGAGGAAGAAACTGGCGAGCGCCGGGATGTCTTCGCGCCGTTCGCGCAAAGGGGGCAGATGAATTTCGATAGCATTCAGGCGATATAGCAGATCGGCACGAAACCGGCCCGCAGTCACTTCCGCGCCCAGTTCCGCGTTCGTCGCGGAGAGCACCCGAACGTCTACTTTGATAGTGCGCGAGGATCCTACGCGTTCGAGTTCGCCGGTCTGCAGCACTCGCAGAAGCCGCGCCTGCTGGGTGCCGCTGATGTTGGCGATTTCGTCGAGAAACAGAGTGCCGCCGTCAGCCAGTTCGAAACGGCCCACGCGGTCGGATTTTGCATCTGTAAAAGCGCCGCGCACGTGGCCGAACAGCTCGCTTTCGAAGACGCCTTCGGAGAGGCCACCCGCATTGACGGTCACCAGGCGGCGGCCGTTGCGCTGCGAGACTGCATGAATGGTTTGCGCCACTACTTCTTTGCCTGTGCCAGGTTCGCCGGTGATGAGGATGTTCGCGTCGGACGGGCCCACGTCGCCAATGATTCGCAGGACCTGCTTCATGGCAGGGGACTCCGCGATGAAAGTCGGCCGATCCACGGCGCGCAAAACGCGGTCTTCCGCTTCCAGTTTCCGGGCGGTCCGGAGTGCCCGGCCAAGCTCTACCTGTGTATTAACAATCGCCAGTACGCGCGCATTTTCCCAAGGCTTTTGAATGAAGTCGCGTGCGCCACGGCGCATGGCTTCCACTGCTATATCAACACTGCCCCATGCCGTCATGACGATCACCGGCAGCAGTGAATCACGTGCCTGAATCGCGCGCAGAAGGTCCAGCCCTTCTGCGCCGGACGTGGTGTCGCGGGCGTAGTTAAGGTCAATAATCGCGCCGTCGAAATCTTTGGTTTCCAGCAGGTCCAGCACGGCGGAGGGAGAATTGGCCTGCTCGGTCTGAAACCCTTCGGGCTTCAGCAACAACCGTAAGGCTTCCAGAACGTCGGGTTGATCGTCCGCAATGAGAATACGGGGTGCGGCCATGGGCTCAGCTTGCGATCCAGCCATCCGCCAGATTGATGGTACGGTCGCTGTACTCGGCGTTTTTCTCGGAGTGGGTCACCTGAATAATCGTGGTGCCTTCTTCATTCAGTTTTTTGAAAAGCTGCATGATTTCCTCGCCCTGGGCGGAGTGCAGGTTTCCGGTGGGTTCGTCGGCGAGAATGAGCTTGGGGCTGGCGATTACAGCACGCGCGATCGCGACCAACTGCTGCTGCCCGCCGGATAGCTGGCTCGGGTACAAATCCTTCTTGCCGACAATGTGGAAGCGATCGAGCGAGTCCGCTACCAGGGCGGCCCTTTCCGCGCGCTTGACATTCCGGTACGACAAGGGCACGTCGAGGTTTTCGGCCACCGTGAGGTCATCCAGCAGGTGATAACTCTGAAAAACGAAGCCAATATAGCGCTTATTCAGTTCGATACGCTGCTTCTGGTTGAGCTTATGCACCGGGTGTTCGAGCAGATTGTATTCGCCTGCCCAGCCGCTGTCGAGCATGCCGATGATGTTCAACAAAGTCGATTTTCCGGAGCCGGAAGGCCCCATGATGGTGATGAAGTCGCCTTCGTTGATATCCACGTCGATGCGGCGCAGAACGTAGGTTCGGGTCGGGCCGGTCTGATAGAAGCGTTCGACATTCCTGAGTTGTATGAGAGGCGTTGGCATTCTGAGCGGGTGTTATATATCGCAGTGTAATCGGCTACTCATGCCGGAGCGCCGTCATCGGATCAACGTTAGCGGCACGCCTTGCCGGCAGGTAGCCCGCGACTGCAGCCACAACACCCAGGGC
>JAUZEU010000175.1 GCA_030838885.1 Bryobacterales bacterium
GGCGTTTTCCACCAGGAGCACGGTGAGTGGAAGCTGATGGAGATACTGAAAGGCCGGTCAAACATCACTGCCTACTCTGCTATTGCCGATGAGAAGGGGCGCGTTTGGCTTGCTTATCCGGAACTGAAAACAGTCGCGCTGTGGGACAACTCCCGGGTTCAAGCCTTTTCCGCTGCTAATGGCCTGACGATTGGCGCAGTAGACCCCTTTTCGGTGGACGGTTCCATACTCTGGGCCGGGGGCGAGTTGGGCCTGGCGTATTTTCGCGACGGCCGTTTTCAGACTTTGGAATCGGCTGACCCCGCGGGCTTCGGCGGGGTTTCAGCAATCATTCCGGTTCGGGGGGACGGTCTTTGGCTCAACAGACCGTCGGGCATCGTCCATATTCCGCAAGGCGAACTCGACCTGGCGCTGCGGGATACAAGGCACGCTATCAACGTAGAGAACTTCGATCTGATCAGCGACTTACCGGAGTTGCCATTGCTGGGGCCGATGGCGAGTGCAGTTCGGGACGCCGGCGGAATCCTGTGGTTCGCAACGCCCCGCGGCGTCGCGCGGATTGATCCCGCCCGCATTCGGAGGAATCCTCTCGCGCCGCCGGTTGCGATCCGTTCTGCGGTTGCGGATGGAAAGCCGTATCCGGTGTCACAGGACGCGGTGCTGCCGCCGCACACCAGGAATATGCACATCGGTTATGCAGGGTTGAGCCTCTCGATTCCGGAGCGCGTGCGCGCGCTACAAACTGGAGGGATCGGACAAAGACTGGCAGGATGCAGGAAACCTGCGAGATGCTTACCACACCAACCTGGGTCCACGAAAGTACACGTTTCGCGTTATCGCCAGCAACAACGATGGCATCTGGAATGAAACCGGGGCATCCTGGAGCTTTGAGATCGAACCGGCCTTTTATCAAACGGCTTGGTTCCACGGCCTCTACGTGCTTGCGGGCGCCACTCTGATCTGGCTCGTCTATCGGTATCGGTTACGTCAGGTGACTGTGCGGGTTAAGCTCCGCTACACCGAACGTCTGGCCGAGCGGACGCGGATTGCCCGCGAACTACACGACACGTTGCTGCAGAGTCTTCACGGGCTGATGTTCTGTTTTCAGGCGGCTCGCAACATGCTCCCCCGTCGCCCCGAAGAGGCAATTCAAGCGCTCGACGAAGCGCTCAAGCGGACGGAGCAGGCCATCACCGAGGGCCGGGATGCGATACACGATCTACGTTCCTCAACCGTGGTCACCAACGAACTGGCGCAGGCTGTAACGGCCCTGGGTAACGAAATGAGCCACGAAATGAGCCACGAACTGTCTTCCCAGGATTCGGCCCATGGTTGTGCAAGGTTCCTTGTGGTGGTGGAGGGCCAGCCACGGGACCTGGATCCGATCCTTCGGGACGAGATCTACGCGATTGCCCGGGAGGCCGTACGAAATGCTTTCCACCACGCACAGGCGCGCAATATCGAAGCAGAAATCAGGTATAGCGGGAGCTTGTTCCAGTTGCGCATCCGTGATGACGGAAAGGGGATCGATCCGCGAATCGTGGCAGAAGGACGTGCCGCCCATTACGGTGTGCCTGGAATGCAGGAGCGCGCCAGGCGCATTGGTGGGAAGCTGGACGTATGGACTGAAACCGGAGCGGGCACGGAGATACAGCTGAGCATCCCTGGATCGATTGCATACCGGACATCTCCTGGCCGCACCATTCCCGGGCTATTCCGCAGGAAGGCGGCACGAACTCATGATTAGGGTTCTCTCGGTAGACGACCATCACCTCCTCCGCGAAGGAATCGCAAAACTCGTCAATGCTGAATCCGATATGAAGCTGGTCGCGGAGGCCACCAACGGACAGGACGCCATCGCGAAGTTCCGATTGCACCGGCCGGATGTAACGTTAATGGATCTTCAAATGCCTGCCCTGAACGGCATCGAGGCAATTCTGGGTATTCGAAGCGAATTCCCTAACGCCCGAATCATCGTCCTGACGACGTACAGAGGCGACGTCCAGGTGTTACGGGCTCTTAAAGCGGGTGCGCGGGCTTATATGTTGAAGGCACATGTGTGCAGAGAGCTCCTGGAAACCATCCGTGATGTCCATGCCGGCCAAAAGCGAATACCCCCGGAAGTCGCTGCCGAGCTGGCTGAGCACGCCACGGACGAGGCGTTGACGTCACGCGAGCTCGCTGTGCTGCGGCTCGTCGCAGGCGGAAATGCGAACAAAGAGATCGCGGGCCAGCTTTTAATTTCGGAGGAGACTGTTAAGAGCCACATGACGAATATACTCGCCAAGCTGGGCGCTAACGACCGGACCCACGCGGTTACTATAGGGCTGAAGCGGGGGATCATTGAACTTTAGGCCTGGTGAAGCACTGCGGCGAGCCCTGCAGAATTACTGCCCTTAGAAGCGCCTCGACCGTTCAAATCAGGCTCCCGAGATACGGCCATCGGGGAAGCCGGGGGACAGTGGTCCCGGCAATTCGGCGGGCACCCGGAATCCGCAAAGGTGCGCGTGGCACCTGCAGGTGCTTAAACCTCGAGGCCCGATTCGTAGATTCAAATCGCGTCAGGCTCACGCGTACGAGGTACGTCGGACCCGCAACGTGTGCCAAAGGATATACACTCAGACACCAGAGGTACTCCAATGAAGGTTGTCAACTGTCGGGATGTCGGCGTCGACTGCGACTTTGTCGCGAGAGGCGAAACGGATGATGATGTACTGCGCCAGTGTGGCGAACACGCTCGCTCGGCGCACGGGTATGCGGATGTTCCGCCCGAAATGGTGGATAAGGTCAGGGCCGCCATTCGGGAAGAGGATACAACAACCGCCTCGGCGTAGGCACCAGCGCCGGAGCCGTTCACGAGCGGCTCCGGCCGATTCGTTCTGACTCCGCTTCTCCTATCGTGAGCCCGCGGACTCCGCAATCAAACGCGATCGCATGTGTCCCGATTGCACAAGGGGTCGATCGTGGGCAGCAGTTTTCCGTGCGCAACTATGCCATGCCATCGATGTTGAGCCCGCGCTCTGCCATAGCATACCGCCGGCTGCTTTTGGCAACTGCACCAGGAGCGCACAATCCTTTCATCCTCTCCGCGGTATCTGCATCATCTCCGTAGCCAGCAACATGGCCATGGCGCCCCCGCGTGGGTCCTTATCCCAGATCGCCGCGCGATTCAGATAGCTCTCCATCGACTTCTGCTTCCCGGTAGACTCGCAAACATCCAGCACTGTCCCGTCCGCCGCCGTGCGCCTCTGAATCGCCACCCATGCCTGCTGCACAACCGGCTCATACACGCCCCGCTCGATCCATCCACCCCGAATGCCTTTAATCGTCGCCGCTGCAATCATCGCGGTGGAGGAAAACTCCGCATAGGAATCCGGGCGATCAATTACCTGATGCCACAAGCCATCCGCGTCCTGGTACGGCCGCAGAGCCCGCAACAGACTCCGGAAACTTTCGAGCACATGCGGATGGGGCGCAGGCAGCGCTTCGAGTAACAGCGCCATGCCAAGCGCGGGAAAGGCATTCCCTCTTCCCCAGGCCGCGTCGCAAAGCGGAGAGTGCCGGTACAAACCGTCCTGACGCCGACAGAGTCCTTGCATAAAACGCAGATGGCGGACCGCCATCGTGGCATACCGGGCCTCCCCTGTCAACCTGGCCGCCTGCCCCAAAATGGGGCATCCCATAAACACCGAATCGCTCATCTCGTTGTGGTACGGCATGGACGATTGGGGCGCGCCGTCCGCCGCGAAACCCAGGTTCGCCGCGGCAATCACGCGCTCCAGATAAGCACGATTACCCGTGCGTTCATAGAGCGCCGCAAAGAGCAGGTGCCCGGCCAGGAGTGTGGAATCCGGTTTGCCGAGAGAATCCCGGCGGCCATCCACGTAGGGCGCGGCCAGTTCCTCGACTTCCTTAACCGCCCCCAGGCGCAGCCGCCCGATGCACGACAAAGCCTGAATATAAGTCACGTCCGTCAACACGTGGCCATAAGTTCGCCCGAGTTGTTCCGCCATTTCGTGAGGGGACCGGGCAAGTTGTGCCGCCTGCGTCCTGGCCAGCGGCGAGAGCTTCGGGGCGCTTCCCGGAAGCGCCGATGCCAGCGATACCTGCCCTTGAAGTGATTTTGCGAGACCCGGCAGACCAACCGGATCCACCACCAGGGAGGGTCCGAACGCATGGATCGTTCGCCAGATCCGATGCGACTCCGGATTCTCACGGTACGCCGTACCCTGGGGAGGAAACACCGCGTTAACCGGCGAGGGGATCAACCGAATCCGGTAACTTTTTGAGGCTCGCGCCGGAGCCGGCCCCAACATGACGACCAGCGGCAGTTCCTGAGTTGTCTTACCCTTGAGTTCACAGGTGGCAGCTGCGATAACCGCCATCATCCCCCGTCGCGTCATCTCCATAAGCCGCTATGTTATCCCGCTACCTCACCGGTAAAAACTCCGGCCCCTCGGAGACCGGGATTTTGACCTGGTTCACGTTGAGCAGCGCCGCATACGTTGCGTAAGTACTGATCAGCGCCGTCAGATCCACAACGTTTTTTTCGCCGAGTGAGGAGATAACTCTCTGGTATGTCGCGTCGGCCACCGCGTGCCGGCGGAGCAGTTCCGTCGAGAAATCGTAAACGGCCGCTTCGTCCGGCTTCATGGCGGCGGGGCGCCTGCCATCCCGCAGTTCCGCCAGCAATGAGGCCGACACGCCTTCCGTACGCGCGACCGGATAATGCATATACCACTCGAACTGCGTTGACCACTCGCGGGCGGTGATCAGGATTCCGAGTTCCACCAGTGGCCTCGGCAGCGCCGTCTTGTAGCGGAAATAGAGATAAAGGTCCATCAGCCCCTGAGACATTTCCGGACTCCGCAGCATTGCGTTGAACGGCCCCGTAAGACCGGATCGAGTCTGTTTCAGCATGCGCTCGGCGAGGGCGCGCTGGTCGCCTGTGGTGTCTTCGAGCTTGAGTTGGGGAAGCCGCGGCTGTTGAGCAGCTGCGGCAGAGGCGCAGACGAGCACGAGTATTCGCGACAGAAATGCCGGTTTGGAGATCATGAACGTACTTTACAGCGGACTCGCCCCGGATCGGCCGCGTGCGCTTCCCCTGGTCGGGCTTTGTGAATCCTTCCTGAAGTCGCGATAGAATACACGCTGTGAAATTAACTGCCGCTCTTTCGTTCCTCATTGCGTGCGCGCTGCTGACCGCGGCCGACGCTCCCACCGCCGCCACATTTATTGGACATGACAAGGTCGCCGGCGCGCTCGCGAACGGCGGACCGATGCTCACCGCCTCGAATCTCATTGTTCAGGGTGGCCACCGTGAGAAGGCGGGGCAGGTCGAGGTCCACGAGAAGGAAACCGACGTGATCTACGTGCAGGATGGCGAGGCCACGTTTGTGACCGGCGGCAAGATGATCGGCGGCAAGCCCACAAAGCCCGGGCAGTTTCTGGGCACGGAAATACAGGGCGGCGAATCGCACCATCTGACGAAGGGCGACGCGATCGTTGTCCAGGCCGGCACGCCGCATTGGTTCAGGGAAGTGCCGAAATCCATCAGCTACTTCGTCGTGAAAGTTCTGAAATAACGCCGACGATCTCCCGCTTTCGACGAGCCGAACTGTGGCGCTGATAGCTGTCGCTGACAACAATTGGGCGGTGATTGAAACGTCAAAACCGCCGATGGCAGCTGGTGGATCAGGCCAGCTGCGGCTGTTTAGAATCGCGTCTTACCCACTTGAAAGCGGGAATCGAGTTTTTCCAGAAGAACTTCTCAGCCGCTGGCCGTCCCATCGCCATTGTGTACGCCTTCAGGATGTCAAGAGCCGGCTTGTTTCGACCGGCATACACAATGAAATCCTCGCCGAAGATATCCCAGATGAAGTCCAGCACCGGCTTGTAGACAGCCGGATCCAACGGCGCCTGCGGGTTTGCCTTAGAGAGCCCGGAAACTTTCGCATACACGTTTCGTTTCCTGAGTTCCCTCAGGTTATTCGAGTAACTATTGAGCACCTGCTGGTCCGTGGGAAGCGGGAGCGCCTGCAGGTGACCGAGGACGACTCGTAAGTCAGGCACTTTGTCGGTCAGGCGCAGGGTGGCCTCGATCAGGTCCAGCCGCGGATTGGCCACCTCCAGCGTGAGCCCCGTCCGGGCAAATGCTTTCATGTTCGCGATGACCTCCGGCTTGTGGACCGCCGTGACCAGGTCCTGGCCCTCCCAGACGTTACCGTAGCGGATGCCGAGAAACAACTTGTTGCGATGATACCGGTCCAGATACTCGCGAAATTCGGGTTTTACCGGATCGAGGTTGCCCACCATGCCGACGATCATCGGTTCGTTCTCGATGATCATCAGGACCCAAAGGTTATCCTCAACCCACGGGCTGGCTTCGACCTTGATGCCGCCGACGATCCCGAGCGGCGTTGCCGACTCGCGAAAGTCGCGCGGTAAGAACGGCGGTGCATTCGGCGTAAAGGGATACGGAGCGCCCTGGGGCCGGGTCGGGTCATACAGATGGAATTGGGTGTCGATGATCGGAATGGGATCTCCTTCCGCCCGAACCGTGTGCGCTCCAGCTGCAGCCGCGGCGAGCAGCGTTCTGCGGGTCATCCTGTTGGCGTCGATCATCCGGCGTGACTCCTTGTCAGTTCTGGATTTTACTTCAGATGAACGCCTGATGCCGCGGGGGCGAGTCGCGCTGCGCGAATGAACCAGGAAAGTCCGGAATGCCGAGCGGCTACAACCGGCAATGCGCCGGCAGTAGCGGGTCGTAATCCTCCACGCTTCGGTAACCCTCCGACGGCACTCTCGCGGGCAGAACTCCGTCTTCCGACCGTCTCAGTTCCACCGACTTCTCGCCAGTCAGCACTGCCCCGTAAACCGCACTCCAACCTCGCAGCCA
>JAUZEU010000197.1 GCA_030838885.1 Bryobacterales bacterium
TATTCGATCGCACACGAGTCACCGGCCGGAGTTTCCTTTGCCGGATTCCGCCAGCCAGCGAACGTCCTGGCGTCAAACAGAAGCTTCCAGCCCTCTTCTTCTCTGATCCGGTCAGCGTATTATCGGCCGCGCGGAGCCCAGCGCTGCAACTGTAAAACTGGGGAATGGTTCGCATCATTGCTTACCTGTTGAACGAACGGATTCTCCAGAGCGGCTTCGCCTGTTCCTCCGGATCCATCTCGTATGTCTGTTCGGTTTTTGCGGGATCGTAGCCGCGCCAGAGCCAGATCAGTTCAGCCGGCGCTTCCACCTGGCCTCCCGCCCGAGTGTGCGTGCCGTTCCCGAAGCTCAGATGGAAATCGTAATTCCCACGCTTCAGCGAATTCGCCATCTGCACATTTTGCAGTGGCCAACTGCCATGCTCATTCTCGAGATCTTCCGAGCCATCCTGCAGCCATACCCGGATATTCCGCTTCGGCTCTTTCCGAATTTTGTTCGGATATGATTGCCCGCCATCCAGCTGATTCGGCTTCCACTGAATACTTGTAAAACTGCCAATTCGCGAGATCACCCGGCTAAACTGGTCCGGCTGCTGCCACGCGGCGTTAAACGCGCAAATCGCGCCCGACGATTCTCCGATAATTCCGCGGCTGTAAGCGTCTTTGCGGATGCTGTACTTCGCCCCCACGTCGGCCAGAATCTCGTCCCGCAGAAAGCGCGGATACGTATCATCCACCGTGTCGTACTCGATGCTGCGCATGGCTTTTCCGCCCATCGTGCCCGGCGAAACGAAAACATGGACCATCACGGGAATCTGCTTCTTATAAGTCAGGTCGTCGATCACGTTCAGCGTGTGCGATGGTGCCGCGCGGTCGACATTCACTTCACCGTCCTGCCACACCATCAGCGCCGCGGCGGTTCCAGCACGATACCCAGCCGCCGTATAAATCCAGTAATTCGACTGCATCCCGGGATAGATTTTGCTGGTATGAACAAGCTTCTCCGTCAACTGTCCCTGCGGCACACCGGCCTGCGAATAAGCATCGGGCGGCCACGCGGGCACGTCCGTTTTACCGCCGAATGCCTTGCCCTCCACTTCATAGTTGAAGTTATGAGTGCGACCAGTCTCCACACTCGCCAGCGCGTAGTAGAAGCCGCCCGCCTTCGTCATAGCGGGGCCGGGCTTCTCGTCGATAAACAACCTGGGCTGGCCTGCTGCTTTAGTGGCAAAGAATATATCTCCGCCCTCTGACGTAACCGCGGATCCCTTTGCCAGATCGGCCTCTTTCAGATTTGCGCTTATGGCCGCTGCGATCGCGTCGGGGCTCGCGTGCTTCCGCGCAAGATCAATCAGGGGGTCAGCGGCAAACGCGGTTACGCAGATTGTGGCCAGGGAACTAACCAGGAACAGGTGTCGCATGTGCCTGCCAGTATATTCACTGGACCGCAATGGCGGAAGGCTTGCTGTTCACACCACCAATGGAAATGATTACCGGAACCACACCTGCCAGCCCGTTCGGCACCACCACGTTCAACTGGTAAAGCCCAACTGCGGTCGGCGTCAGGCCGCTGAACTGGACCTCTGCGATCTGCCCCCCGATGGTCACAGTGGGGCTGGAACTTGTCCTGGCCAGCGGACTCACGGGCGAAGGATCGCCGCTCGCCGGCTGATTCGTAACCGGTCCCAAACCATTGCAATACAGCTGAAAGGACTGCCCCTGTCTCGCCGGATTCGCCGGCGTAATCACCTCGAAGTTCTCGTCCCGGGCCGCAGCGAACATCGCGCTGCCCACCGGAACTTCGAATATTCCAGGCGAATAAATCGCGAGTGGCAGCGTGTACAGACTGCCCAAACTATCCTGCAACGAAACCTTGACCTGTGCGGACGACTGCCCCTGCATTTCCCAGGGCACCTGCACATTGATTTGCCCCGGCGTTATGAAGTGCAGATGCCCGGGCGCACTGACGGCCGCAGTGTCAAAGCTGACGCTCGCGCCGTTGATCGCAAGGGGCAGATAAGGCGTGCTTTCCACTTTCGTGGAGTCCGCCAGACCGCTTCCGAACATCGCCACGTAAGATCCGGGCGCGACGGCAGTTCCGGGGGTGAAGCTGGCCGCGTTCACAATGCCGCCAGGCGAGATCGCCGGCTGCAGGCGCGCGGTGGCCCGAAACGTCGTCGACAAGCCTCCGGCTGTGGCCGTAACAGTGTTTTCACCTGGGTCGGGTCCCAGCGTGAGATATGCGCCCGCGAACCCATAAAAATCGGTTGAAAGATTTTGGCCGCGAACACTGCCGCCGCCCGCGGTCACATTGAAACGCACCGGCACATTGGGAACCGGAACGCCAAACCGATCCGTCACTTGCAGCACAATCACGCCTGTAGCGGTGCTCTGCCCGGTGTTGCCGTCGCCGCTCGCGCCAAGCAACGGCACAATGTTCGCCGGCACGCCATCACCCACGATGTAGAGATACGGAATCTGTACGGACACAGCGGCGCCCTGCACTGTGAGAAAGCCTTCGTAGATACCCGGATTGGGCAGCGTGCCCGTCAGGGTCAGATTCACCATACTGGTCTGCCCAGGCGCGAGCGTGAGGTTCGGGCGATCGATGGTTGTCTTCGCCAGACTTTCCACCGTGCGCGGTGTCAAAGACATACTCAGGTTCAGCACCGTGCTTCCTGTGTTGGTCAACTGAATTGCCTGGTTCAGAGGAAGCTTTGAAGCCGGCAGAATTCCAAACGACGCGCTCACCGGGTTCGCCACCAGGTTCGTCATCAGCGCAGCTGCCGCGTTCGCTTTACCCGCTCCAACGGCCAGCACCGACGCGCCTGCGCCCTTGTCGCTGACATCCTGCGTCGCGGTATTCACGATTGCGGATTTGATCTGCAGCGCCGTCAGCCCCGGATTATTCTGCTTCACCAGCGCTGCAATTCCCGCGATCTGCGGCGTGGAAAAGCTTGTACCCTGCGAAATCAGATACCCGTTCGGCGTATAAAGAGTGCCATTCGGATCGTAGTCCTGACCGGAAAGATAAAGATCCGTTCCGGCCGCCGCAACGTCGGGCTTCAATCCCCCGTTGCCAAGCGCCGGCCCACGGGAACTAAACAGTGCTACCTGATTTGCCGTCGGTACGTCGAAGGATTGCAGCGTTGCACTGAAGCTGGCTGTCGGATGCGAGGAGCTTTTCAGGCAATCGCGAATAGCCTGGCCATCGTCGTACCCGATCAGCGTCGCAGGAATGTTTGTCACACCACTCAGCCCGCCGGGCACAAGCACCGAGTTGTCCCCCGGGTTATTGATAACGATGCCGCCGGCCGCACCCGCGCGCTGCAGATTTTGAATCTTGGCCGCAAAGGTGCACGTTCCGCGTTGCACCAGCGCATAGGTCCCGGCAAGCGAACCCGCAGGCAGTGGACTACAGGCCTCTGCATCGCCCACACTCGCCGCATCACTCAAAGGTGCGCTCACTGAGGCTGAAGGCGTCGGCCCCGCGCCTAAAAGCGAGCGGAAAATCCCCAGCCCGTTCACCGTGAACGGGTTCGACCAACTATGTGAATTGGTCGTCGCCGCTACCGTGAGCGCAGCGGGCGCAGTTCCGGGAGAATCGACGCTCGCGAACTGCGGCCCTTCGTTACCTGCGGCCACCACCACCAGCATCCCCGCATTTACCGCGTTCTTCACTGCCGCCGCCCAGGGGTCGCACGCGCCATTGTTGCTCAGCCCGCAGGCTGCGCCCGCATCGTCAGGCCCCGCAAGCGCCACCGCCCCGAGCGACAACACGGCGATATCCATCCCATCGCTGAGGGCGTCCGCCAACGCCTGGATTACTGCCTGCCCGCTGGTAGAGTTTCTCACCCCCGGCGACCCAAACACCTTGTAACTCCCCAGAAACGCTTTGGGCGCAACACCCGTGATGGTATCCGTGAGGCTGCCGTTCCGAACACCGGCGGCCGCCATTGCCACCGCCGTGCCGTGCCCCACATGGTCCCGCGGCGAGAGATCGTCCGGTCGCGAATTCGCCGCCGGGTTGATCCCTGATCCGGCAGCAATGGTGGGAACATAACTGCGCGCTATGATCACCTTGCTGTTCGTGAACTGTTTACAATCGAGGGGAATCAGCGGCCTTTGGTAGATGCTGCAAACCGGATAACCCGCCGGCGGGGCGAGCGACGTGTCCTGAAACGCCGCATGGCTGGACTGAATACCCGTGTCGATAATCCCGATCCTGATCCCAGCCCCCGCGTTCGTCATACCACCGCTGACGAGGTTCCACGCTGCAGGCACGTTGATAAGCTCCTCCGCGCGATCCAGACTCAGGTGAAACTGCGGCTCCCGCACTACATACCGGACGCCGGGAATCGCTCGCAGTTCGCCCACCTTCTCAGGATCGGCCCAGATAAACAGAGCGTTCAGCAGAGTATGCATCTCATCAGAGGTTTCAATATGCCGCGCGCGCAATTGAGCCCTCACGGAAACCTGCGCCCGGGAAATCACTTCGCGATCGCCCCTTGCGGCAAGCGGGGCATCGTTCAGCACCACCACAAAGCGCGCCAGGTCCGCAGCATAAAGGCGCACGCTGAACGCGAACATCAGAACCAGCGCAAGGACCCGCATCATGACTGGAAGAATACCCTGTAAAGGGTAGCGCCGATCGCGTGCGTCAGCATACTCGCCTGCACACTGCGCGTCTGGCGCCAGCAAAGCCCGCAGAACAGACCGAACACCGTTGCAACAATTGCGAACCGCCAGTTCGGAAAGATATGGCTCCATCCCAAATGGGCGGCGCCAAATAACAAGGACGCAATCGCCAACGCTGCCACACTGCTCCGCGTCCATGTCCCCACCCACTGCTGCAGCAGCCCCCGAAAGAAGAACTCCTCTGAAAGCGCGGTCACCCACAAAATGCCCAGGAACGTGGCTGCGCCTGCCAGTAAATTCGGGTTGGCACGCAACCGCCATAATCCGACGCTCCACAGGGTAGCCGCTACGGCGGGCAGCATCATGGCAAACCAGCTAATACCGGCCACTGCCTCGCGCCGGTTAGGAATAAAGCGGAACTCCGCATTCACTCCTCCGCGAATCGCGAGCACGGCAAGAGCGCAGGTGCGGATCAGCATAATGTGTCCCAGCGCTGAAAACGGCACCTTCGGAACCGGTGTCAGATATATAAGGTCGAAGACCTTCGCGATGTAGAGCGATGCCGCCAGCGCTACGAAGAGCACATCCGAAACCGGCGCTTTCGGCAGCACCCGGTACCAGAAGGAGAGCACAACCGAAATCCCGAGCAACATGGCAAACCCGCCGATCCGAAACTGGCCTGTCGGAATGCTGTAGATCAGATAGGGTACCAGGCAACTTGCCGCCAGCAACACAGGGTTGCGCAACCGCAACGGGTCGAAGCCTGGCAGCAGATAGAATGGAAACTCAATGAGGAATGCGGCAGCGGCCGGAAGGGCCACCATCGCCGGTATGCACTTCATTTGCGCGTATATGAACGCCGCAAAAGCGAGCACCACCCACCCCACGCCCACCACCGCCCGAAAGCGTCCGGGCGAGTATGGCATCGCGGCCATCATAGCATTCACCGCCTGTTCCCTGACCGCTGCCGAGCCTCCAGCCAACCTTGCAAAGCTGGTCGCAGCGCGTGAAACAGTTACTGCCGAAGACCGTTCCCACTACGCGTACACGCAGTCCGTCAGGCTGCAGGAAATGGATTCGCGCGGCTCGCAAACAGGCGAATACCGCGAGACCCGGCAAGTCATCTTTTCCCCGACCGGAGAGCGCACCGAGCAGTTCACAGCCAAGCCGGATTCACGCCTGAAGAATCTTGTAATGACCCCGGAGGATTTCGCGGATATCCGCAATATCCAACCGTTCGTCATGACCACTGACCAACTCTGGAACTACGATGCCGATTTCAAGGGTGAAGAAATTGTAGAGGGTCTCAACTGCTGGGTGCTCCGTCTTCGCCCCAGGCACATCCTTTCCGGCCAGCGCCTTTTCGACGGCATGATCTGGGTGAAACAGGATGATTATTCCGTGATCCGCAGCCAGGGAAAAGCCGTGCCGCAAATCGTGACACTCAAGCAGGAAAACCTCTTCCCGCAATTCACCACGGTCCGCAAACCCGTGAACGGCTTCTGGTTCCCATCCGTCACCTCGGCCGACGACACGCTGCATTTCCGCTCCGGCCCGATTCGGGAAAAGCTCACCATCCGCTACAACGATTACAAGAAGTTCGGCTCGGAATCCGTGGTTACCTTTGAGAAATAGTTAGTCCAGCGCGCCTTTTTTCGTGGTGATCCCGATGATCATGAATTCCAGATCACCGCCTGAACTTTTGAACGAATGCGGCTCATTCAGTAACACCGGGACTGCATCGCCTTTATGGATCGGCACCGTTTCGCCGGCCACGGTCGCCTCGCCATTACCGTTTAGCACGAAGTAAATCTCCTCCAGAAACTGATGCCGGTTCGAACCTTCTGATGCTCCGGCAGGAATCAGCAGATGCTCGATGAATGACCAGTTCGTCAGAAATACATCCTGGTCCAGCGCGCGGCGATACTGCACTGTTCCCTGCCCTCCGTGATACCCCGTCGTGGGGCGCAATAGTTTCTTATCCAGATTCATCGTCATGAACGTGGGGATCGCGTCCTTCTGCGCCACGTTCAGCCGCGCGTCCTCCAGATTGAACGCATCATAGTGGCCCTTAATCGAGGAGACATTGATGTTCATGAACTCCACCGGCTTATCGGACGGGTTGTAGATCGCGTGCGAGTGCCCCATGCGGGTGGGCGCGCCCACCGTCCCCTTCAGCACCGAGGTGCGCCCGTCAATGGTGAACTCCGCCTCGCCATCGAAAACCACGAACATCTCCTCACAGGTGTTGTGAAAATGATGGCCCACGCCGCCGCCCGGCATGATCTGGCAACGATGCACAAACTGCAGTGGAACATTCATGGCGGTGGCGGGCATCAGCGTCTCGCACGCCATGTCGCCTGCACTTCCGTGGGAACGGCTGCGGGTGTATTTACTCGGATCGGTATGTCCGATTCGCTGAGCCAAAGGGTCGCGCGCGAACAGTGGCAGCGCGAATAAAACGATCAGTAGTCTGGCGTGGTTCACGCGCAAATCATATCGTCTATGCAAGGTCGATCGCAATGGCCTCGTGAAGCTCAAACGGGGGAACTTCCACTTCCACAAATCCATTATTCACACGGGTGCGCGGCGCTGACTGCCCCACCAGGAAGTGAATGGACTTCACCTGCCTGGCCTTCGGAATACGGATCCGCACGTTCTGCTGCGGCGAGGGTATCAGTTCGCGAACGGGCCCTTTCATGGTCATGGGATTC
>JAUZEU010000228.1 GCA_030838885.1 Bryobacterales bacterium
CAATCCATGGCCGCGCCGAAAACCAGGCTACCACCAGCGAAACCGCCAACACCAGACCGCTCACAGGAATGAGTACCGTCCATTCCACGATGCCGATCCGGTAGAACTGCGAACGAAGAACCACGCTCGCACCCGTACCCAGCAACAATCCTGCCGCGACTCCGGTCGCGGCTATCAGGAGAACCTGCCGCAGGACCATTCGCACAAGCTGCCCCGACCTGGCGCCAAGGGCAACGCGGATGCCAAGTTCCCGCCGCCGCTGGCTCACCGAGTAAGCCACTGCGCCCGCGAGACCCATCGACGCCAGCAGCAGTCCCAACCCGCTCAGAGCCGCCACTATGCCGGCGGCCATGCGTTGGGGCAGCAGGCTCAGGTGCAACCAGTTCTCAAACGTAGCCGGGCGAACCGGTGTCTTCAGGCCCTGGGCACGGATCGCCCGATCGAACTGTTCAACCCACCCACGCGGATCACCACCGGTTCGGGCGATCACTTGAATCCCGCCTTGATAATGCTGGCTAAGCGCCAGGTACAGGAATAGCCGTCGCTGCTCTTCCAGATCCTCATACTTGCCGTCCGCCACCACACCGACCACCGTGACTTTACGACTTGTTTCGCCGGTCAACAATTGCTTTCCGAGCGGATCCTGCCCGGGCCAGAACGTCTCCGCCATCCTGCGATTAATCACGGCTGTTTCGGGTCCGTTCTCCTGATCGCTGGAGTTGAATACGCGCCCCTTAAATACCGGGATGCCGAAAGTCCCGAAGTAATCCGCATCCACCACCGTATGCAGAATCGATATCTTCTTTCCGCCCGGAAGGTTCACACTGATCTCGCTCCCGCCTTGTAAAGGCAGATCCCGTGCCAGCGACACCGACTCCACCCCCGGCAGTGCTGAAACGGCCCGGCGGAAGTTCCTATAGGCTTGTCTACCCTGCGCTTCCGAGTAGCCTTCGCTGGCGAGATAAGCGGTCATCGCGACCAGATTTCGCGCCGTGAATCCCATATCGGCGTGACGAAGGTTATACAGGTTTCGCTGACACAACCCCAGGCCCATCAGCACCAGCGTGCAGACCGCAACCTGCACCATCACCAACGCATTGCGCCTTGCGCCTTTGCCTGTTCCTCCAACAACGATTTCTCCACTTAGAATCTGTGCGACACCGGGCGATGAGGCATACAAAGCCGGGGCGAGTCCGGCCGCGAGGATTGCGGTCAGCATCAGTGCAACCGTAAGAGCCAGGACCGTGAAATCAAGCCGCAGGTTCAATCCAAATGAGTACGCGCCGAACATCGGGAATTCGATGCTGAATTGGGAGAATCGGGCAACTGTTAAGGCGGCGATGCCATACCCCAGCGATACGGCCGGATCCGCATCACGTCGAAATAGTTGGCGGAAACCGGCCTCGCCATGGCCCGTACTTCCCGATTCCCGAAGTTCGTATCGACCAGAAGTGAAATCGAGTTGGGAGCGGCTGCAATATCCGTCAATACCCGATTATTTTCCCGGTAGTACAGCGATGGATGTAAGGCCCCAGTGCATTGTAAGGCCGGTTGCCCATCAACCGGTGACACCGCCTTCAAACAGAATTCCATTAACGTACCGCAGCGTGTGCCTGCTGTATCAACTCCGAGGACTTTTGGTGTTATAGGTAGACAGTGGAGCAAAAGCCCCGATTAAAGACCGGCACAATCGCACCGTACTGGGTGCTTTTGCTGGTAGCGTTCACTCCGGCAGCCGCGGATTCCTCAGATCGCGGGCTGTCCCCGCGCGATGCGGCGATTATTGAGGAAGCGTACAACGTCTGGTTCTCTGTCGTAGACGGCATCTGGCCTGGTGCGTCACAGGTATTCGCACCCATGGTCTACATCGGCGAGCAGTACGAATATGCCATCGGATTCGCCGGTCAACTAACCGGCTTTACGAACGCGGGCAGCCTCGGAACCAGTCAACGCAGGGTGCAGTTGCGACTGCGAACGCTTGCTCCCGACCTGGCGGCTTCCTTTCCGTCCGAAGGAACTCCGGCCGTCGTAATCGGAAGTCCGGAGGGTCTGGGGAAGGGCGCTGGTCAGTGGGTTCTGACAGCAAGTCACGAAATGTTTCATGTATTCCAGGCCGCGCAGGGCATGCGCGAGAGAGTAACAAGTCTCGACATCGGTCCTCAAAATGACGCTTCCTGGCACTTGACATTTCCTTTTCCGTACGGCGATTCCGATGTGATGCGACTCATACATCTTCAGGGATATTTGTTGTGGCTTGCGTTTACAGGCCCTGATATGGCTGACGCCAGGTACAACGTCAGCGCCGCGCTGGATACGCTCAGTGTGTATCGCTCTCGCCTGGACCAGATGCGGCCGGACGGTAAAGATTACAGGTACTCGGTATTTCAGGAATGGAACGAGGGGGTTGCTGCCTACACGGAATTCAGGATTGCCCAGGTGGCAGGAAGTAGAGCGTACCAGCCGACAAAGCCGTTTTCTACGCTACCGGGCTTCCAGAGTTATGAAGAGCTCTGGAAACAGGTTTATCAGGATCGCGTTTACCTGGTGAAACATGCTGGCCGAGCCGCAAAAAGCAGAACGGCGTT
>JAUZEU010000235.1 GCA_030838885.1 Bryobacterales bacterium
CTCCAATGGAGGTGAAATCAGTAATGCCTCCCCGCTAGTCGCAGTGTAGAGCGATCCTCTCGGCTGCGGCGGAATACGCGCTACCCGGACAATGGCTGGCGGACCTGTCTCCGTCCGAATCGCCGACGATACGACCGAAAGTGCTGGATTCGTGGTGCGATGGGCTGTTCTCGCCCGTTATGCTGTCCGCGCCGGAGAAGTTGCTAATTTCCCAGAAACGCATGGAGACCGACGATCCACCTTCTGGAGGCAACGTGAGTTACGGCATGAATCGCGTTCTGACCTTCAAGGTGGCAGGTATCCCGTTCGGCTCCCAAATCGGTTAAACTTTGTGACTTGCCTGTACAGACGTATTTTATGAATCGACACGCCTTCGTAATCATGCCCTTTGGAAAGAAGGAAATCAACGTCAGCTCCGACTTGCAGACGTCAAGCAAGTTGACAATCGATTTTGACGATGTTTACAACAACCTATTGTGTACGTCGCTTAAAGCCGCCCACTTCGATGTTCAAAGGGCTGACGATGAAACAGTTGCGGGAGACATCCGCACACAAGTGCTCTTCGAATTAGTCACTGCCGACATCGTCATTGCAGACGTCTCTACCGCGAACCCAAATGTCTTCTACGAACTGGGCATTCGGCACGGCGTGCGGGCACGCGGCACGCTTCTGGTCAACGGCCAATGGATCTCGTCCCGTCCCTTCGATATAGCACCAGACCGAGCGTTCACTTACGACGGTCGACTCTTTGTCGAGCCGACCCTACCGGACCGGGACGTCCGTCTGGAGGCCGAGAGGTCAAGGCTAGCAGCGGTCCTTGATGACGCATGGATGGACGACCGGCAGGTTGAGAGCAGTCCCTTATACTCACAACTTCGCGGCCTCAGGCCAGTGGACTGGACCAATATTCAGACCTCAAAAGCCAAATATTTCGGTGGCCTACAGGATGACTGGATGGACCGCGTGAGACTGGCGCAGGCGCAAAGTTACCCGGGCCATATCCTCACCCTCGCACAAGACGCGCCTACTCGGTTCCATCGTGAAAAGCTCCTTTTTGAAGCTGCAAAAGCACTGATCAATCTGGGACGCTTTCTTGCGGCCAGGCAAGTTCTCGAAGACATTTTGGATCTCTGCCCAGATCACGATGAGGCTCAGATGCAGCTCGGACTAGTGTTAGCCCGGCTGAACCACACTGAAGAAGCTGAACTGCATATGCGCCGCCTTGAATTGCGACACAAGGATCGTCCCGAAGCCGCAGAAATCATGGGCCAGGTTTATAGGGATATTTGGAGACTACGGTGGTGCAATGAGGCGGAATTATCAAAACGACAGAAGAAAGCTATCGAGACGTCACAGCTAGCAGCGGCCGCAATTCAGCGCTACTACGCTGCGCAAAGATGCCATCCGGAACAGTATTTTAATGGCTTCAACGTCCTCATTCTCTTAGAAGTGCTCGCCCACTTGACGGAAGTCACCAATCTCCAGGCAGCACCGACAGATCCAATCGATGTTCAGGAACTGAAGGCGGCGGTCGGTTTCGCGCGGCGTTGTGCGCATGAAAATGCCGTCCGATCTCACAACTATTCCCAACAGTTCTGGACCCTGACAACAGCAGCCGGTCTAGAGATGTTAGGCGGCAACTGGGACACCGCAAAGCAGAGATTCCGAGACGCATGCAATGTACCGGGTGCAACCATTTTTGAATTTCAGACCATCCGAGCTAGGCTGGAACTTCTTCAGAGCCTCGGGTATTCCGGGAACGGAGTGGTTGACGACGGCATCAGAATTGTTGACGAGGCTCTGGACACAAGGACGCGGCGACACTGCGAGTGTAGCGGTGTGTACGTGTTCGCGGGGTGCATGCTGGATTCGTGTACGGTTACGGGAGACCGTTTCGGATCTGGCGACCTTGCCGCGATCAACGAAGAAATAGTCAAAGCCCTCGAAGTCTTGGGCGTAGGTGCGGGCGATTTAGCTATAACTGGCCTCTGTCATCTCAGCGACATCATGTTTGCCGAGGCATGTCGCGCGCGTGGCGTTCGAGTGCGGCTGCTGATCCCGAGGAGGGACCACCTTCCGCTGTTGCACTGTAAGGGCTTTGAAGTGTTTCCAGATTGGGAAAACAAAGCGTACAAACTGGTTCGCGAGTGCGAGACTTGGTTTCAAGACGAGCATCTCGGGCGGCCACCCGAGGGGCTATTGGATACCGAACGGAATTGCCGATGGATCGCAAATACCGCCACTATGGAGGAAGGTAGGAACGGCTTGCATGCTTTGCTGCTCGGTAATGCTATTAACTGTCGTGACGCATCGTTTATCGCCAAAGAGGTGCGCCGGTCGGGAGGCGACGTGCGTTGGATTGCACCGCCGCTTCAGGCGGCGACACCCCGTTCCTGATTCGTTCTGAACTCAACCACTCATCGCTATCCCCACACTGCGTCGGCGGAGGGCGCGCCTGGCAGTCTCGCGATAGCTGTCGCGAAATCCCCTTTCCACCAGCAAGGCGATGCCGAAGCGATGGTTTGCAGCCCAGCACTCATCTCTGGATGGATGACGCGCGACTCGGAAAGTGGCGTGGCCCCCAGACCGCGATTCCTTTGTACGGGTTCCGGACAATCCGTCCGTTGGTCCTGATAAACACTACGCCGTCAGGCGTGGGTTTGCGGCGGCCAGATGTCAGCAATGCGCGTTTTACGTCAGGTTGACATGAGGCGGCTCCCTGAGTGCGCCGAGCGCAAGTGAAAAATGACAATATCGATGTCATATCTTCGTGGAAGGGAGCAGATTGTTTTTCTGTGAAGGCTGCACTCAGGCGCTAGCCCGTTTTGCCTGATCCAGCAGTTGTTCTATTGTCACGATGATTTGCTCGTCCGCTTTACCAAGCCGTTGGGATCGGTGAAGTTCGAGGAGGATGTCGAGGGCACGCTGCAAACGATCTGCGCCACCAATCCGAGCTAGCGATTTCACGAGATCCACTCGGTAATCGGCCCGCCCCGGCTCCTGCGCCACCAGACGCTCGCGAAGCTCCAGGGCCTTCTCATAGAACTGCCGCGCCGCCTCCCCCTCGCCCAGCGCGCGCTGCAGATCCCCCATCTTGTTGCAGGAGACGGAGAGGTCGCGCAGGTAATCGGCCCGCCCCGGCTCCTGCGCCACCTTGCGTTCGTTAAGCTGTAACGCGACGCGGTAGCAATCCAGTGCTTCACTGGCAAAACCCAGCGCGAGCATGCCGTCGGCCTCCTGGACCACAAATCGCGACTTATCGTCATGCGCGGCCGGAAGGGCGTTGCCAACTTCGCGCGCGAGTTCTGTCCACAGGGCGGTTTGACCGCGGGGCACAAGACTGATGATTACCTGCCGGGCAGATGAAGCGGCCTCATCGAAGGCATGGCACGCGAGAAAGAGGCGAGTACTCTCGACCAGGTCTGCCACCCACTGGCGCAGATCCAATGCAGGCCGAAATTTCAGATAGTCCGCCGCACGGCGGCAGCACGCCTGATAAGTATCTACGGGCATGAGCGCCTGGAGGGATTCGGCCGTCCATCGGTGCACATAGAAGTAATTGCCGTCGAGCGGAGTCAGCAAAGAAGTCGCGGCGAGGCGATTGACAACAGAGGCAAAAGGGGCTAAATCGATGGCCGCTTTGGGGCAGGCGGGGTCGAATGCCAGTGCCTCGATCGGCACCGGAAATGGGAAAATGCAGGCTTGCCACAGCAGCGAAAGATCTGTTGCGTTTTGGCCCACCAATCGGACCAGTTCGGCAACCATGGCATCGGCGGCGGCCAGGCGAATGGCATCGCGAATACCTTCCTCCAACGTCACACCGGCTGTGAGCGAGATCCCTTCCTTCCTCGCGAATTGCTGGAGGCGCGCTTGCACAGCATCGAGCCGGGCCTTACCACTTAGTAGTAGCGCGTCCAGATATTCCAGCGTGCGGGGGTGCCCGCCAATGGCGCGTT
>JAUZEU010000238.1 GCA_030838885.1 Bryobacterales bacterium
GAATCCATCGGGGGTGACGATCAGCGCGATCACCACCTGCACGCAGTCGGGCCGGCTGTCGCGGCTGTAGCCTCGTTTCGCCTTGCCGCACTCTTCCATCCCGCCTTCGAAATACGTGCTCGTCAGATCGTAAAGCAACACTTCGAAATCGGCGGCGAATAATTCGGCCCATTTTTGCTTCAGGTGAACGAACTGGTCCTGCTTATGTTCCACGATCCTGTCCAGACAGCGATACAGCCTGTCTTTGCCCGCCACCGCGAAATCGGCTTCCAGCAGCACGTCCATCGCGCTCTCCACGAACCAGTGCCGATGAACCCGGAACTCGCTGCCCGGCTCGAGCAGTCGGTTCACAACCAGTAGCCGCAGCCCCTTTTCCCAACTGACGTCTTCCCGGCCCGCCGGCAATCGCTCCTGCCAGAACTCCGTTAAACCCAGTTGCCGCCAAAGTTCACTGGCCAGCCAGCAGTTGCCGAACGGGCGCGGGCGGCGCAACTCCAGTCCGGCCAGATTGATCTGCAGGCTGTCGATGGAATCGGCAGGGACTTCCCTGTCAGCGGGGAATAAGCTCAGGTTTCGCGTCTGTTGCTTCTCTTCATCGAACACGTCCAGCGTTTTGCGCCATGCTGACTGTTGGGAATCGTTGATCTCACCGAGGTACAGCACCGTGCGCTGTACCGTCTTATCGCCGCTGACCCGCTGGTTTTCCACCACGCTGAAGTACCGATGGCTCTTGCCGTCCTTCTTTCTGTTCGTGCTGCGCAGAAACATCGAAGCAGTAGAATGCCATGTTTCTCAGCCTTTTTATAGAGGGTAGGTCTTCACCGCAGCGCTTTCGCGTATACCGGCGTTGTAGACGCTCAGCTTAACTCGGTTTATAAAGCAAAAATAGTCAGAAATGCCCATTAGCTGCGAAACTCGGGCTAAGTCGACCAATGCAAGCGACGGACGACCTGACACCGCTCGGACCTCATATTCTGGAACACCCTTCGGAAACTATCCGGTCTTCGATTCAGCTTATCGGCCGATCTCGCGCTGATCTTCTTCGCAAGGTCAAACCCTTCTGACATATAGAAGAGGAGATCCCTGCGCACCTGCGGAGGGGACCTCCTTTCGTGGTTGCCGTCCCTTTTGCGCCCCGTCTACCAGAGCAGACGCAGGCTGAAGCGGAAGAAGCGCTGGTCGATGATGCGGCCCAGCGGCGCCGTGGTCGTGATCTGCCCGAATCCGTTCAAGGCGCGGAGCGAGCCATCGGCATTCAGCGACATGTTGGAAACGTTCGTCCCACTCGGGTTCGCGAAATGGGCAGTGTTGCTGACGTTCAGAGATTCGCCACGAATCTGAGCTTTGAAACGTTCCTTGTATAACGCGAACGTCTTGGCAATGCTGAGATCCAGATTGTCGTTACCGGGTCCACGCAGCTGGTTGAAGCCAGCGGTCCCGTAACGCGCGCCTGTTACGGGTCGATACGAAAGAACGTCGAAGTACGCGTCCGCAACGTTGCTGGATGCTGTGGTGGCCATCCCGCCGCCGCGCAGTCGCCCGGCACCCACTTCCGGATTTATAAGATCGGCGGGTTGAGTGCCGATTCCGGGGCAATTGCAGGATGTGTTAGAGGAACTGACCGTGAACGGGGCGCCGGAATAGTGGTTATACAGGCCGGAGAGAGTCCAGCCTCCGGCAACAAAGTTCGCGACCGTGTTACGCGCCCATAGTTTGCCCTTGCCCAACGGAAGTTCGTAATTGCCACTGATCACGACGTGGTGGGTCCGGTCGGAATTGTCTGTATAGTAGTTTCTCCCGCGAGACTCGGGCGTATACAGTTGAGCGTTCATCGCTATTAACTTCGAGTACGTGTACGCCATCTGAAGGTTCAGACCGTAGCCCAGTCGCTTGTTGAGCGTGGACTGGAGTGAATTGTACTTGGAAGCGCCGTCGAAAAACAGCAGCTGCGTAGTTGTCGACGTTTGGCCAAACCGAAACAGCGGCAGGCCGGCGTTACCGGTTCCGGGCGGTGCGAAGTTGACGTTCAGTGCACGTTGCAGCTTTATGGCATGCGTACCGACATAACCCACCTGGGCGATAAAGCCGCCCGGGAGCTCTCGCTGCACGGTAACGTTGTACGACTGGAAGTAACCGCGAGTGTAATTCTTGTCGCCGTTCAGGCCCGAAAGGTTTCCGGTATTTGGCGGAATCTTATAGACGCCATTCGTCCCGGTTGGCACCGGTATAGTCGGAAATCCGGTGCTGAGCGTTCCGCCTGATCCAAAGGGCGAATTGAAGGCATTAAGGTCGAGCCGAACCTCACCCGGAAACGCCTGCATCTGGCCCGTCCCCATTGGCTCCTGGTTGTAATTCAATGCGTAACCTGCGCGGATCACCATCTTGTCCCAGGGACGGTACGCGATACCGATGCTGGGGGCGAAAAGCTTGTTCGAGGTTTTGATGCCGCAGTTCCTCGGCGTATTCCCTTCGCCACATACCTGAACGGCAAATGTGTTGAAGTAATCGGCGAAATAGATCCCGGTTTCGTCGCGGTTGGGGACCGGATACTTCTCCCAACGCACACCGTAGTTCAGCGTCAGCTTGCGGCCGGCCTGCCATTGATCGCGAACGTAAGCTGCGTACTGCCACTGCCGCATCTTCAAGTAGGGCTGGTTGACCTGGATCCACTGGTAGGCGCTGTTGAATCTCCCCAGCAGGAAGTCAGCGAGAGTGTTGTACTGGTTTGCTCCGGATCCGCCGTTCAGGATCGTCGATGATCCATCGAAAATATAGCGGTTTTCTCGGATCTCGATGTGGTCAGGTTTCTGGTACAAAGCATCGACGCCTGCGCGGATCGTGTGCGCGCCTTTAATCTTCGTCACATTACCGACCCACTCATAGAGCGGCTGTTTGTATTCAAGCGCCGGGTACGACATTCCCATGGTCACAAAGTTGTTGATCTGGAAATTCGGAACGCCTCCGGCCCACGGCAAAGGACCCTGGTTCGCGCCAGGAATCTTCAGCGTATCGAGGCCATATTTCACGTCGGATTTATTTGGGAATAGAAGCTGGTGAGAAGTGACGAATCCAAAAGTGCCGTCGATGACCATCGTAGGACTCGCTACGTAGTTGAAGGAGCCTGACACAGTCGCGCCGTGGCCCTGCTGAAGGTAGTTGCCGGCTCCGGATTGAGGGAATCCGGAACTGCCGCCGAGAACCTCGCCATAGATGGGCTGCTGGAAGTTGTAATATGGTTGCTTTCCCCAACGACCGGAAAGACGCAGCTTCGGTGACGAGATGTAGTCGAACTTCGTATCGATCTTGTGAAGGTTGTACACCGTCCTCCGATTCATGAAGAAGTTGTTGATCGAACCTTCGACATTGGTCGCCGGGATATCGGGAATGATCCGCAAAGCGACTGGGTCCATTCTGCTTTTGGGGATGATGTTGCCCGGAAACGGAAGCCGGTCCTTTGCGCAGTTCGCGGCAACTCCACCCGCCAGGCACTCTGCAACGTTCCCGGTCGTCGGGTCGTAGATCGGATTCGAAGACCTCGTGAAATCGCCGGAGAGTTCCCTCTGTGCGGGGATTGACAGCAGGCCCGAATCAGACGAAATCGAGTAGTCGCCTTCGTAGCTGCCGAAGTAGAAGAGTTTATTCCGGAGGATGTGGCCACCCATGGATCCGCCGGTGTTGTTGTTGTTCAGGGGTGGAGGCTTGAGGCCCAGCCGGTTGGCAAAGAAGTTGTTCGCTTCGAAGTAGGAGTTGCTGTTGTAGACGAAGACGGAACCGTGTGTATCGTTGGTGCCGCTCTTAAGCATGACGTTGACGGACGCGCCGCCTGCCATTGCCTGCTCAGAGTCATTGGCGTTCGTCGCCACGTTGACGTTCTGGATCGCCTCGATCGAGGGCACGTAAGACTGCGCGGAGCGGTTCCACGGATTGATCGCGTTGACTCCCTCGATTCGGACCGTCGCCGCGTTGTTCCCCGTTCCGTTGAACGAGAAGGTCATCCCCTTCGACGGATTGTTCGTGCCGCCGCTGAGTTGGCCAGCAGGAGGGGTGGTACCGGGCATGAGTGCCATCATGCCGAGGTATGTGCGGTTCGGCTGCGGCAGTTCCAGCAGGTGCTGGGCGTTTAGTTCGCCGTGGACATCCGCGCGATCCGTCTGTAGCCCGGCGGAAGCGGCGCTGACCTCAACACGTTCCGAAGTCGCACCGAGCTGAAGAGTGGCGTCGACGCGGACTACGTTGTTCTGGTTCACCAGAATTTCCTTCGCCACGAAAGAGCGAAAGCCCTCTTTCGTAATCTCGACCATGTACGTGCCAGGCGTCACGCTGGCGATGGTGTACTTCCCGGTTTCGTCTGTGGGCGCGGTGCGAACGTCGTTTGTGGACGTCAGCGTAATTCGGACAACGGCAGCTGGCACAGAAGCGCCGGACGGGTCCACTACGCTGCCGACCATGGAGCCGAAGACTACCTGAGCATGCGCCACCGAACCCGCCAGGGCGAACAAGGCCATTGCCGCGAAGTACCGAATTGACGGGAGCAGCCGCGGAAACGCGAACCGGCTATTCTCTGAAAACCGTTGGGCCATTACAAACTCCTTCATAGTCGGGGGCTGTGCGCGCACCACTCGGCCCGAGCCGTCTCAGCGGCTAAAACTAAACTCCCTCGGACGGATCCCTGATGCCCTGGCGCGGGCCAGCTTCCCTGATCGCCGAAAGTATATATATCGGCAGAGTCAGTGGCAAGCTCGTCATAGGTGATGTCGCTGCCAAATGATTGCAGAGCGTTTTTAGGTCGGCGGCCCGGCGGCGGAATTCTGACGGGCGAGATAAACCTGAACGCCTCGGCGGTGAGCTTAAGACAGGTTGGACTAAACCGCCCGACGTCAGTTCGGCCTATGGATTTTGAATGGTCTTCTGAGCTTTCGGGCAGCAAACTCGAACAGCCCCTGAAAGCTGTATGCGTTTGAGTTGCAAGTGTGTTGGCTGGCGCCGCGATGGCGGACCAGATGGTCGCGCAGGAATGCCTCCATATGGGGTGCCAGGGACGTCATGACGCTTGGTCTTCGGGGAAGGCGGACATCAATTGCGTTCGCCAGCTAGCCCGCCTCTTCGCTCGGCATTTCGCAAGCGGAGGCCACCGCGATTGTCGCCTATCGGACGGACCATGGAACCTTCAAAGAAGGGGCCGGCTTGTCTAAGATTGCCGGCGTCGACCTGAAAAAGCTTGAGGCCCGGACAGACAACATCGCTTTTTCCGCATTGGCAGCGATCGCAAGTAGCACGTGGTCTGCTCAAAACTCTTGTCATGTTGTATCTTCCTTTCCGCCGGAACCGATCCTATTCCAGATTCCGCGCACAAGTATAATCTGAACCAAGGGCAATGGCGAAGCGCGCGGACAAGCGCGTGAATTGCTTTGAATCGCTTTAGGCCACAGTCTCGCGGCCTCCCTGTCCTATGAGAGACCTAACCTTCCAAGCTGCCCGGCCGTTTCGCTTGCGAAATCCCATTCGCATCACAAATGGTCCAGAAAAGAGTTTCGGAAGC
>JAUZEU010000120.1 GCA_030838885.1 Bryobacterales bacterium
AGCCCGCTTCAAATGTCGTGCGCCATACTTCAGATCGGTTCCCTCACGCAGCAGAAAATCTTTAGCCTGCAAACTGAGATTGAAAACGAATGGCGTCGTGCTCGTGACATTAAATATGCGTTGTTGAAGCATAGCCAGTTCCAGATTCAATATCTTCTGCAACTCGTGGCTGCCCAGCGGCCGGAATACCACCATCTTGTCGATCCGGTTCATGAACTCGGGCGTAAACTTCTTTCGCGCCGCTTCAACTCCAACCCGCGTGATCTTATCGTTCAGATCCTCGTTTGCGATACCCGCAACACTGAGACGCTCTGTCTCGGACGCTGCGAAGCCGAGGTTCGGACGCATCATCGAACCCATCTCCGCCGCGCCCAGATTGCTGGTCATGAAGATCATCGCCTTCGAGAAATCTACCCGCCGGTTGTCCCCCAACGTCAGCGTTCCCTTGTCGAGGATCCCCAGCAGAAGGTTCCACAGCGCATCGCTCGCCTTTTCGATCTCGTCAAACAGCACGAAGCTGATACGCGTCTTCTCCGTGTGGTACTGGTTCAGCACTTCCTGGCTGAGCAGCGGATGCGTTTCACGATGGCCCAGATATCCAGGAGGCGAACCAATCAGCTTGGCAATTTCATGGCTGTGCTGGAATTCGGCGCAATCGATTTTAATGACCGCACGCATATCTCCCACCAGCGCTTCGGCCGTGGCTTCCACCATGCGGGTCTTACCGGTTCCGGTTGGTCCAAGGAATAAAAAATTGCCGATCGGGCGCCCAGGGCTGGTCATACCTGCCAGGTGCATCTGGTAGATATTCACGATCTGAGCAACTGCTTCCTCCTGCCCGATAATGCGTTTTCGCAGATCGTTGTGAAGCCTATCTGCGTCTTGCCCCGTCAGAGACGGATTGAGTTTCTTATTAAGCCGGACCATTTTTGCTTTCCCCCATTCGGTGTTGCCGGAGAGCGCCAAGTCTGTCAGAACCGCACTCTTGATTGGTTCAGAAGCACGCCGGATGCCAATCTCGTTCCTCCGTCTCATTCAGGCCTTTCTACTTGTCTTTCCAGCTACGGGTGGCCGTGATGGGCGAATCTCCACGCGACTCACCGTGGTCCTCTTTGGCATACAGAGCAAAGTCGCAACTACCTCGGCCACGTCTTCGGGCGCGATCTTCCAATCCGCCCCGGAATCCGCCCCGCCGCCAAACTCGGTTGCCACACTCCCTGGCATAATGTAGGAAACCCGCACGCCATCTTCGCGATGGTCCAGCATGAGCGCCTCTGAGAAGCCGTTCAGGCCAAATTTCGATGCGTTGTAACCCGCCCCGCCTGCAAAAGGATTCTTACCGGCAAGCGAGCTGATGTTGATAATGTCACCACTTTGCTGCTGTTTGAATATCGGCAGAACTTCGTGACAGCAATAGTACACGCCTGTAAGATTCAGCCCGATCATTCTTTCCCACTCCTCGGGCGCGAGATCCGCCACAGCGCGGAATGTGCCCACACCCGCGTTATTGACCCACGCATCGATTCGTCCGAAATACCCCAAAGTGCCCGCTATAAGCCGCTTTACGTCGTCCAGCCTGGAAACATCGGCCACCATTCCAAAAGCTCCGCCCGACCCCGAATGCTCGCCTGAAAGCTGCACAACTGCCGCATCAACCGACTGCTGCTTTGTCCCGCAGATCGCGACTGCAGCGCCTTCCTGCAGCAGCCTGGATGCGATCGCAAACCCAATGCCCCGCGTCCCGCCGGTGACAACCACTACCTTGTTTTCCAGTTTCATAAGAGATGACATGATTCGATGCTAATCCTCTGTAAGAACCCGGCATTTGTGGCGTAACAAGACTGACCTGTCTGTCCAGCCCTACCGTGCTCTACCATGAAGGGGATGGACGGCAGCGCTGCGAGCACCTGGCGAGCGGTATTCGATAAGCACCACTCTGCTTTGATTGACGAACTGGCCTCCCGGCTGGATTCAGAGCTACACGCCGCCGTCAGTGCCGTTACCGACGCAGAGCGCGAGAACGCCGCCCGTCAAATTGAAAGCGCCCGTCGTAGCACTGCAGAGGCACTGAACCAAACTCTTCGGCGCATGCGGCTGGCACCCTCCGAAGCGGCTATCCTGCAGCTGCTCGCGGACGCCACCGCCGCCTGGGCCGACAAACTGGTGGTGCTGTCCTTTGAAAACAACCAGGCGAGGTCGGTTGGTTCCCGTAATCTGAACGGAACCGGGTTCAGTTTCGAAACGGACAAAGCCGGGGCCATTCGCTCGGTTCTGGACTCGCACGATCCGATGGTGGCGCTCGCATCCCCCGCCGAAATCTCCCCATCCCTCGCCGATGCGTTTGCAGAACCGGACAACGATTCACCCAAAGCGTATCTTTTCCCGGTTCTGGTACGTCAAAAAGTGGTAGCCATGCTGATCGCGGTAGGTGCCGTCGTTCCCGCTCCTTTGGAATTGCTTTCTGAGGCCGCAGGCATGAAACTCGAGCTATTGACTGCGCCGCCACCCCTCGCGCCGCTCAGGAATCCCGAACTGGTGCAGATCGCCGCGCCTTCCGTACCGCCCTCCGCAACCAGTGAACGACGTTTGTGGGAGGAGCTTTCGCCAGACGACCAGAAACTCCACCTTCAGGCCCAGCGAGTCGCTCGGGTCCGCGTTGCGGAACTGCGCCTTTACAACGCCGAAGAATTGCGTAAAGGCACGTTCGAGGGGGACATCTATGGTGCCCTCCGCGAAGGCATCGACGCCGCCCGAACCGCCTTTCTGCAGTCCTTTCTTTCAAAATCTCCCACAATGGTGGATTATCTGCACCTCGAAATCCTGCGGAGTCTGGCACATGATGACGATCGCCTGCTCGGGAAAGAGTATCCGGGCCCCATGGTTTAATTTGAGAATATTTAAAACCACAGCGTTCGCACTCATATTCCCGGTCCTCGTTCTCTCCGCCGAAAACGCGAACCTGCGCCTGGGTCAGGGCATCAACGCGTATAACCTCCGCGACTACCCCACTACAGTCCAGCAACTTCGCGGTCTGCAATCCGAAATCCCGAAGCTCTCCGATTACATCGCTTACTACCTCGCCTCCTCCGAACTGCAGACCGGAGATATCGATGGTGCCGTTCGCGATCTCAAGGCCTATCGCGCGCAACCCGCGGCTTCGTCGCCGATGGCAGGCAAGATCAGTCTGCTGACTGCGCGTGCCTTGCTGGACCAGCGGCAACCCACCTCCAACACCGCAGCGCTCGACATCCTCCAGACGGACTATAAGCTTCTTCCCCAGCCGGAGGGAGATTTCGCCCTTGCCATGGCTTACGAATCACTTGGCGAGAAGCTTCAGGCCGCCGTCGCTTATCAAAAGGTCTACTACGGGTCCCCCAACACCGATCTCGCCGCGCAAGCCTGGAATGCGATGGAGCGACTGCGGGCCGTCATGAGTCGCGATTTCCCCGTCGCGCCTCCCCTCCAGCAACTCGAGCGCTGCCAGAAATGGCTCGACGCGAAACAGTACACGAAGGCACGCGCCGAATATGTGGTACTGGCATCCAGCCTCCCTGAGCCCGATCGCGATCACGCCAAAGTCGGGATCGGAGCAGCGGATTATCTCGCCGGCGAGGCCACTGCCGCGCTTCGCTACCTGAAGAATCTCAAGGTCGCACGCAATGAGGCTGACGCCCGCCGCCTTTATTTCCTTACCGAGGCCGCCCGAAAGACAGGAGACGACGCAGAAATTGCCGACGCGATAAAACAGCTGAACGGGCACTACGCGAAATCGCCATGGCGTTTGAAAGCGCTGATCACAGCCGGCAACCGCTATCTGCTGAC
>JAUZEU010000290.1 GCA_030838885.1 Bryobacterales bacterium
TGCATGGGGGCGATGTTGCAGTGCAGTTTCGGCGCGGCCCCGGCGACGCTTGTTGTTCTTCCGGCAAACGCCGTATTGACCGGCACGCCGGCCGCGACCATCATGGATAACAAACCCGTGGTCAACATCCCGCCCTTCGGTATGTGCAGTTCGCCGTCCAACCCCACCGTGATCGCAGCTACCGCGGCGGCTTTGGGAGTTCTTACGCCCATGCCGTGCGTACCTGTTCTGCCCGCGCCTTGGGTGCCGGGTTCTCCGACTGTGCTGATCGGAAATATGCCCTCTCTGAATAACAGTTCGAAGGTGATGTGCGCGTGGGCCGGCGTGATTCAGATCGCCAAGCCCGGCCAGTCGACGGTGATGATTCCATGAGCAAGGTTTGGGAATTCGCGGTCAGTACAGGGCGACTGGCGATTGTTGCGGGTTGTCTGGCGCTCGCAATCCTGATCGCGGGTAGTGCAGGGTTTGCCGCAGGTGTCCTTCTCGCGCCGCGGTTCGCGTCGGGCAAGACCGCTCTGGCGGCGAGCAAGGCAAAGCCGGTCGCGGGAAAAGCGGTCCCGCCGAAGCCCGAACCGGTGGTCGCTCACGCTGCTCGCGAAGAGAACGCGGCTAAGCCTCTGGAGGGGAAGCCGGCCTCGCCAAAAGAGGCCGGCCCGGTAAAACAGGTGCCTCCAATTCAGCTGGACGTACAGGTGGCATCCTTCAGCGATGAAACCAAGGCTCAGGCCACAGTCGATCGGCTGAAGCGTTCGGGCTACCCCGCCTTCGCTTTCCAGTGGACGGATGCCGACAGTCGCAACTGGCATGTGGTTCAGGTAGGCCCGTACGCGGCTTATGAGACTGCGTCAGGCGTCGTTCTGGAGCTCGCCACGCGGTACAGACTCGATCCCGTCATCATACCGGCTAAGAGTTTCTGAATGCGGGCGGGTTCACTCGATGGTGAACCGAAGAGCTCCGGATGGTCCCACATCTGCGGAGATCCGCTGGAAGCTCACGTGTGAGGCGGTCGCAGTCAGCAGGCGCCGCGAGATTTCCGGCAACAGCGTGCCCGTCAGGATATGATCCACATTGCGGGCGCCGCTTTCAACTTCCACACATCTCTTCGAAATCTCATCCACCAGTGCATCGGTGTAGCTGAAGGCAATTCGATACGACTGTTCGAGGCGGCCGCCGATCTTGTCCAGCTTTAGCTCGATGATCCGCCTGAGGCCTTTGTCGCCGATGGGGAAATACGGGACGATAATCATCCGGCCGAGCAAAGCAGGCTTGAACACGGAGCGCAATTCGGGCCCGACGCTGCGCTGCAGATCCTCAAGCGAAGGAGGATTGCCCGGCCTGGAACATAGCCGTTGGATAGTGGCGCTGCCGGTGTTCGATGTTGCGAGGATGATGGTGTTCCGGAAATCGATCTCGCGCCCCTGCGAGTCTTCCATCTTCCCTTTATCGAACACCTGGTAGAAGAGTTCCATCACGTCCGGATGAGCCTTCTCCATCTCATCCAGCAGTAGCAGGCAGTACGGTCTTCGCCGGACTGCTTCCGTCAGGACGCCGCCTTCACCGTAGCCCACGTAGCCTGGAGGAGAACCTTTCAGGCCCGAAACGGAATGCGCCTCCTGGTATTCGGACATGTTGATGATAACGGCGCTTCGCTCGCCGCCATAAAGCACATCGGCCAGGGCCAGAGCGGTCTCTGTCTTGCCTACGCCGCTGGGCCCTACCAGAAGGAAGACGCCCGTGGGCCGCTCTGGATCTTCGAGACCCGCGCGCGCGGTTCGGACCCGGCGCGCAATGGCTTCGAGCGCCTGATCCTGCCCGACCACGCGTGCTGCCAGGAGGTTCTGCAGGCGAAGTACCGTATGCAATTCGTCCTGCACCATCTGTCCAACGGGCACGCCGGTCCATGAGGAGATGACCTCCGCGACTGCGCGTGCCTCCACGAAGGGCTGAATCAGGGGCGTCTCGCCTTGCATTTCCGCGAGTTCTGCCCGCGCCGCTTCCATTTCGTCTCGTGCCACTTTCTCGCGCTCCGGAGCAGGCTCATTCTCGAGTTCCGTCCGCAGCGCGACCATGCTCCGGACCAGAGCTCGCTCTCCAGCACAGCGATCCTCCAGATCGGCAAGCTGTGTCTCGGCGGCTGCGAGTTCGTTGAAAAGATCGTGCAGTCTCTCGGTGTGGTCGGCGCCCGATGAAGCCTCGCGTTTCAGGGCCGTGATCTCCTGCTCCAGCAGATCGATGCGCTGGCGGCAATCCTCCAGCGCAGGGGGCGTGGCGGTCTGTCCCAGGGCGACCCGGGCGCACGCGGTGTCAAGCACATTAACAGCTTTATCGGGCAACTGCCGGCCGGTTACGTAACGATGTGAAAGACGGACTGCAACCTGGACCGCTTCATCCAGTACGCGGACTCCATGATGCCGTTCCACGAGTGGCGCCAGGCCTCGGACCATGCGGATGGCGAGTTCTTCACTTGGCTCGTCTACCCGGACCACCTGGAATCGCCGTGCGAGCGCTGCATCGCGTTCAAAATATTTTCTGTATTCCGCGAAAGTAGTGGCCGCGATGACTCTGAGCTCACCGCGGGCCAGCGCCGGTTTAAGAAGGTTGGCCGCGTCATTCTGCCCCGCCGCTCCGCCGCCTCCGATGAGTGTATGAGCTTCATCGATGAACAGGATCGCTTGCCCGCCCAGTTGTTTGATAGCTGAAATTACGGCCTTGAGTCTGGCTTCGAATTCGCCCCGAACTCCGGCGCCCGCCTGCAACAGCCCCATGTCCAGGGACCGCACGGCAACGTCGCGCAGGGACGGCGGCACATCTGATGTTGCTACGCGAAGCGCGAAGCCTTCCACCACCGCGGTCTTGCCAACACCTGCTTCGCCGGTAAGGATTGGATTGTTCTGCCGCCTTCGCGTCAGAATATCCACGATCTGCCGAATTTCCTGTTCCCGGCCGATCACCGGGTCGATGTTTCCTTTCCTCGCGGCCAGAGTCAGATCGACAGTGAACTGATCGAGTGCTGATTTTGACGCGCCTTCCAAATCCGGCTCCGCTGAGGCGCCAAAATCGCTGATGGATTCGTCTTCCGCGGGATGCCTGGAGACCAGCCATTGCTCGCGTACGGCTGCGGCGCTCAGTTTCCGAATCTCACCGGAAGATTCAGCAACGGGGCGCAGCAGATCATCAGTCTCAAGAAGCGCCAGCAGAAGTATTGCGGAGCGTATGTGCGCACAGCCGAACTCGAGAGAAGCAATGGTCCACGCATGGGTGAGCAGCCGGATGAGGCGGGGTGCAAGAGACGGACTCCGCGAGTTGCCCGAAGGCATTCTTTGCAGTGCGTGGCTTAGTTCGCTGGAGAGCACCGCTGTATCCACGCCCTGGCTGCGAAGAATGACGAATGCATCGCAATCCGGGGATCTCAGCAACGCGAGTAAAAGGTGTTCAATCCCGACTTCGAAACATTTTTTCCCCACACAGGCGGCAGCTGCAGTGTCGATGGCGGCTTGGCTCACACCGGTGAGCTTTTTTACCAGGAATTCCAGATTAATCATTCGGCCTGATTCATAAGTATGGCAATTCGCGGGAGGAGAAGGGGGTGGGCGCGGTGGCCTTCAGACCGGAGAACGAAGCGGCCTGCAATCTCGGGTCGAAATACCGGCTGGAGTAGTACGCCAGGAGAGTACCGATAGCTCGGAAGCGCTTCGTATCAGTTGCGCGTCCCTGGGGCACAGCGCTTGGTTCCGATTCGACTACCTTCTACCGCGCGCGAGGAGTAGGGGCGGCAAACAGCCGGACCAAAGCTTCTCTCAGCTTGGGAAGGTCCGCGTCCATCTGAACGTGAACCTTTCTGAGCGGGATTTCCGGCTTGTCCTCGTCAGACCACGTCAGTGTGTCGCCGTAGTTGGAACTGTGGTCGGTACTCACGTCTACATAAACGTAACGCTCGCTGCGGATGATATCCGGATGCAGCCATGCGACAGCCGCCAGTTCGTCCCAGGCGAACTGTCCGATTCCGGAAACAGGACGTTGTACGTACTTTCGCAAGTACTCCGCCGCCGCACTATGCGAAGCCAGCACTCCGTCGAGGATTTCCGGATCAATCCGGGTCTGCAGTGAGATGTCAATGGTCGTTTGAGTGATCTTGTGCCACGGCGCCCGGAGGACCACGCTGGCTGCTTCGGGATCAAACCAGAAGTTAAATTCGTGGCGAGGTGTATTCACCCACTCCTTCTCCTGAGTATGCGGAGCAATGCTGCCGCCCATGATGACCAACTCCTGGGCAAGCTCTGCAAACTGCGGGTCCAGTTCGATAGCTAGTGCGATGTTCGTTAACGGTCCAGCCCCGTATATCGTGACCTGATGGGGGTGGGCGTGCACCATGCGTATCATAAAGTGCGTGGCATCTTCTTCAGCCGGCTTCGTTGTAGGATTGCCTTCTTTAAGAGGCGCGAGTTTATCAAAGCTGCGATCCTGGCTGCCTTCGCGCCATGCACCCAGCCATGCGGCTTTCCCGTACATGCGGCTTGCGAGGCTGGTCCACTCACGGGTGCGCCAGAGCGGGTGTGTGGCACCGGGATAGACGCGCACATCACTCCTGCCCAGAATCTCAAGCAGGCGGAGGGCATGCGCCATTTCTTCATCGCGCCATCCATCCCCCGTCACAACCGTAATACCGAGGAGTTCCACCTCAGGCGCCTGCAGGAAAACCATCAATGCGCGCATGTCGGAGCCGCCGGGACCAGCGGAATCCTGATCCGCTATCACATAGCGGGTCTGAGCTTGCAATGTACCGAGGAGAATGCAGATAAAAATGGGAATCAGACTGAGGACTGGCTTCATGTCATAAAAAGCATATGCGGCTCCCCGGTGGAAGCCGCATATGTTGCGAACGGACTGACTAAAACGTGAACCGGAGCGAGACCTGAGCGCGGCGGGCATTCGTGCCGTCAGGGAAGGCACTGGAAGCGGTGCCGTTACCGACCCCCTTCGCCTGAGTAATCGTATTGCCGGCGGCAATATATGCAGTTGTGTTCACCGAAGTGTTGCTGATGGTGTTGAATAGATTGAAAACTTCAAAGTTCAGGGCCAGGCTGCTCGATTCCCAGAGCCCGAAGCTCTTGGTCAAACGAGCATCCAGGCGATTGACCGTGTCAATGGTGACGCTCGAACGGGGCAGGAACGGCACCCGCCCCGGAGCGCCGAAGGGGGTTACCATCCCATTGATTGTGGTTCCCGAAGCAAATCCGGCACCGGGGATTCCGCTGGCAACAATCAGGATAGGGTCTAAGTACTGCGGGGACGCCGCCGTTTCGATCATTGAGAGCTGCCACCCATTCACCGCCATGTTGGCGAATCTGCTACCAAACCGCATCGTTGGTGTGTTCAGGATGGCGGAGACAACCAGTCGCTGGCGCTGGTCGAGATGTGAACTGCCTTTTTCGGCCTGGTAATTGCTGTTGTAAACCGTGTTGGGGGGATCGGTGAAGTAAATATTGTCCGCGGCGGATCCCTGGTTCAGATCAAGAGCGTGCGACCAGGTATATGCCAACGTGCCGGACGCCCATCGATTCGCACGCTGCCGGAATGACACGGACAGACCGTCATACCAGAGCCGTCCTCGATTGCTCAAATAGATCAGGCTCGCGTAACGCGGGTCAAGTTTATTGGCGGCCAGGTAAGTGGGCGTCGTGAATACACTGGTGGACGCATCCAGGTTAACTACGTTGTAGGTCGCGCTGCCGGTGGCCGGTCCCAGGTTCTGATCTTCGCGGCTGAGGAACTTATACCCCCGGCTATGCATGTACGAAACTGTGAGGGCGCCGTCTTTGCCTACGGCCTGCTCAATACTTAGATCAGCTTGCTCTGTATACGGAGTCGCGAGATTCGGTGCGGCAAAGGTCACGTTGGTAAGGCCGACTGAACCGGCAAGAGATGAGAGGCGAAACGGAAACGTGGGACCAGCCGCCAGTTGAGCAGCGTTTGCAGAACTCAGGGTGCCGGTCTTCTGGATCACACCGTTGCGCTGCTGCAGGCGGATCACGCTGGCAGATGGAAGCCGGGCATAAAAGATCCCATATCCGGCGCGAATGACGGTTTTACCGCCGTTCAACGAATACGCCGCGCCGAGTCGCGGAGCAAAGTTCGTACCGGGCTGGTTCAGGACTCCCGTTTGCGGGTAATCGGGATTCACGGGGGGCTGTGTGTAAGCGCTGTATTCGTACCGCAATCCGTAGTTCAGAGTCAGCTTCG
>JAUZEU010000297.1 GCA_030838885.1 Bryobacterales bacterium
GAAACTATCACAGCGACGCGTTGCATGTGTCAGAACGTTATACCCCGCTCGGTCCTGACACATTGACCTATGAAGCCACCATTGAGGATCCAAAGGTGTTCTCCCGGCCCTGGAAGATCAGCATGCCCCTGTATCGTCACATGGAAAAGAACGCGCAGATCATCGAGTTCAAATGTGTGGAGTTCGTGGAAGAGCTGATGTACGGGCCCTATCGCAAAAAGACGAGTCAGTAACCGGGAAGGTTAGTGGATCGAAGTGAGCAAGGAGAAAAGCAAATGAAAACCAAATTAACCGTGGCGGTGGTGACTGGTGGTCTGCTGCTGGCGGCTGTGCCCGCCTGGGCGCATCACGCTTTCGCCGCGGAATTCGATTCGAAGAAGCCGGTACACCTGACCGGACTCGTCTCCAAGGTCGAACTGATCAATCCTCACGCATGGATCCATATCGAAGTTACCGGCCCGGACGGTAAGGTGATTAGCTGGATGGTGGAAGCCGGCAGCCCCAACGTGCTCCTCCGACGGGGCTTCACCAAGGCCAGCGTGGCGTCCGGAACCCAAGTCGTAGTAGAGGGTTATCAGGCCAAGGACGGGTCGAATCGGGCCAACGGGCGGGACATCACTCTTCCGGACGGGAAGAAACTGTTTCTCGGTTCGTCCGGTACCGGAGCACCGTACGAGAGTAATAAAGAAAAGTAGGCCCGATCAGGAAAAGCCAATCCATCGGCCGCCGATGCCCACGCCCGACCACAATGCGACCGACACGAGGGCCACTATTTTGCTCCGGAGCGGCCCCACCCGGCCAGGTTCCGCCATAGTTACTCTCTGCCGAATAGTGAAGGTAAAGATGATCGCCAGGAAGAGCGAGGTCATCTTGACCCAAAAGGCATCGTGGTAATAACACTTAACCGCTTCTGAAGTAAAAAGCAGGGTTCCGGATGTCAGCATCACCAGCAGACTTCCAATCAGCCAGGGTTGGGCATCGCGTGCAATTCGGCTTACCGGTTGACTCCGCAATCCGAGGCCAAACAGTCGCAGGTCGACCAGCAAAACGGCTCCACCGATGACGGCTAAACCCACAAGATGAAAAGCCTCAATCACAGGAAACAGCCACGTCGAGGCGCGGATCGTTTCGCCCACGGCTGAGCTGTCGAACCATCCGAAAAGATGCAATAAGGACATAAACTTCTATCGGGACTGATCGAACCAGTTGTAAGCGATCATTCGTCCGGCAGCTACAATTCCGGCCCAGAACAAAATGGAGAGCGCGCCGGCGATCCTGGCACGCGGGGGTGGTACCGGCTGGAGGTCCCATTGAGCAACCTTCCGGTATACGGTCGAGTGAAAAACACACGCATTCAAGCCGGACAAGACCAACAAGACAACTTTAATACGAAAGAAAATATTCTGATAGGTTCTCACCGGAATGCCATAAAACAGCAGCGCTCCGCTGATGATCATGATCAGAAATCCGGCGATAGTCCATGGCAGGAGACGCCCTGCAACCTCTGAGACGGGGACGCGCCGCATCGTCAGACCTAAGAGCCGAAAATCGAGCATCACAGCCAACCCCAGAAACAGACACAACGCCAGGACGTGGACCGACTCGATGAGCGGATATCCCCACGCCGATTCGTGGAGCGCAATACTCCCCGGCGTATTTGCAAGCCATTCGCAGAAGCTAAGAAGAGACAATCGTAAGCCTGTTATCGAGAATCTTACTGTAAGCCAGCGAGGGACGGGATTGTCAAGGCGAACGGACCTTTCTTAGAACAATACTTTCAATGCAAATTCAATTTGGCGCGATGAGCTGAAGTCGCCGCGTTGCGACCGGGTGGTCTGGACCACACCAAAATTCGCCGCTGTGACGCTGTTCCCCGGTTCACCGAAGTTGGGCGTGTTGGCCACGTTAAAATATTTGGCGCGAAACTGCACGGCCAGACGATCGCGGACCGGAAACAGCTTCAGAAAAGAAATATCTGCATCGCGCAGAACCGGACCGGTCAGAATGTTTCGGCCAGCGTTGCCAAAATGATTCGTTTGATTCAGGACGAAAGCCGCCGTGTTAAAAAAACGGGCGGGATCGGGGCTGTCGAGATTGGGGCTTTGACCATAGACAACGTCCGGACGGTCATTGGTGTTCAGTGACCCGCTGCGCAGGCTGGAAATAATCGGGCTGAACGGATTGCCCGATTGATAGTTGCCCACCACCGACATGCTCCAGTCGTTTGCCAGCAGTTTGAACCGGCGAGCCTTCCAGGGAAACTGATACACGATGCTCGCCACTACCCGGTTGCGCGCATCGAAATCGGAGAGCGCGTTTTCGGCGTTGAGGTCGTTCGCATTCTGTATCTGCGCATTTCCGCTGGTAGACGCGGTGTCGATCGACTTCGAAAAAGTGTACGAAGCGTCGAAAGTCAGACCTCTCGCGAGCCTGCGGTTGGCGCTTAGCCAGAACGCGTTGTAACTGGAGCGCGCAGTAGAACCATAGAGGTTGATCTGTCCGTATCCCGCGATGGGACGAACGCCAGCCACGCCTTGGTTGTAGTCGCGCTGAACCGCGAGGCGGCGGCCCGCCGAGCCTATGTACCCGGCCTGGAAAACCGTGCTCCAGGCTTGCTGCTGGATGTTGAAGTTATATTGGGGAACGCGCGCGCCCTTATAATCGGGCGTCATTGCGTTGGGTGAGAGCGCCGCAGTGCTGCCCGGCACGAATGGGTTGGAGAGTGCGATACCAGTGTAGGTGAATGTCGAGGTAGTAGCGAACGGAGGATTGTTCTCCATGGCCGCCGAGGCGCTCAGAAGCGGCACGTCGTAGTAGAGTCCGACTCCCGCGCGGAGCACTGTTCGGGCCTTGCCGAATGGATCCCATGACAACCCGACGCGCGGCCCGAAGTCGAGTTTGTCCGGTTTGTACTGGCGGACGCCATTTCCCACCGGTACGAGTTGATTCGTCGCGAAATCGAAAACCGTCATGTGGTTGTGGCGCTCAGCAGGTACCCCGTTGAACTCATAGCGAAGGCCCAGATTCAGCGTTAGGCGCGGGAGAACCTTGTAGTCGTCCTCCAGGTAATACGCGAAGGAATGAATGGAAAGAGCCGGCGTTATGACTCCGCGCTGAATGCTGACTGTGGTAGGTGTTCCAGCGAGAAAGCTTGCGATGGAACTGAAGTTGATCTGCCCACCCGTTCCACCGTTGTGAGCGTTGTTATAGAAGACCCGGTAATCGAATCCGATCTTACGGGAGTGCTTGCCTTTGAACCACCGATCCGGGAACGAGTACGGCGAGGTCCAGAAAGAACCGCCCGTTCAGCGGGATTTCGGATATCGTTTTCGACCCGATAACATCGCCGATGTAACTGGATTCTGTGTCAACGGCACTGACCCCGGCGGCGGAAACCTCAATGCTGGCGGCCGCTCCGGTGACCGAGAGGACGATGTCCGCACGGCCCCGCTGGTCGACTTCGAGATCGATCGGAGAGACAGTTGAAATCTGAAAGCCGGCAGCTTCGGCCTTGAGTTCGTACTTGCCAGGACGCAGGGTCAGAAATTCGTAAGACCCGGTCTGATTAGTCAGGGTCTTGACGGCAACCTGCTTTCCGAGATCCACCAGGCTGATGACCGTGTTAGGCACAATGCCGCCCTGAGCATCTTTCACAACGCCTGTGAGGCTTGCGTTTTGCGCGGCGCAATTCATCGCGAGACCAATGAATGCGAGAAAACCCGATGCTGTGACTAAATACCGCAGTGACCGACTGTTCATATCACAACCCTCCAAAGCGAATCAGACGGGGTTCGGGAAATGGCCAGAGTACTGCTGACGTGGATTAATCGTGACGTGACGCAGAAACTTGCTACGAAAATCTGGTTGATGCTAGCATGGCGTCAGCTTGTTTGTCCAGATGAACTCGTCTCTTACGTCTTTTATCGGCAAGAAGTGACAGAATCGTTGAAATAACTGACGAGCGCACGGATAGCTTGACAACTAAGCACTTTGTGGTTAGCCTGATCCAGACGTTAGAGTCTTTCCCCGTCCGAAACCTATACTCCACAGACAATGTGGAACTTTGCGCAGCGGTGAATGGAGAGGGGATGACGTTAACAGGTCGAAAGAGCGCATTCCAATTCGGCTGGAGCTTCGGTTCATTTCGGCGGCTGGCAAGTTGCTGCGCTTTGTTCGCCGCTGTTGTCTCCGGCCAGACTACCCGGATGCCGCCCTTGACCGAGGTCTCACGCGAAGAGGGCATTCCTGTCACAGATCCGTTGGTGATTGCCAAATGCGGAAGCTGCCACTCCCGCGATGAGCGGGGAAATATGCAGCGCATCTCTTGGGCGCGGGCCACTCCGGAAAGCTGGCAAAGCGAATTGAAACAAATGAGTCTGGTGAACGGCGTGTCGCTTACTCCGCCAGAAGCGCGGTCCATGGTCAAATATCTCAGCACGAAACACGGACTGGCGCCCGAGGAAGCCAGGCCTGTGATGTACGACGCTGAACGGCGGATTTACGAGGAGACAGTTATTCCCAACGACAACCTGCGCAACACCTGCGCAAAGTGCCATGCGTTTGCCCGCGTGCTTTCGTGGCGGCGCTCGCCAGTGGATTGGAAGCAATTTGCCGATTCGCATGCGGCGCGCTATAAGATTCCTCCGAATGATCAGGCGGTGGAATTTCTCGGGACGGCCGCTCCGCTTCATACTTCCGAGTGGGAAGCCTGGAGCGCCCGCGCTCGCGCGCCGAACATGGCTGGCCGCTGGCTTGTGACTGCTTCCATCAAAGGACGCGGCGACTATTTCGGTGAAATGCAATTGGATCGGATCGGGGACGACGAGTTTAGTACTCGCGTGAACCTGACATCGGTGAAGGATGGGTCCAGCATCCTACGTTCCGGGCGCACTACGTTGTATGGGGGCTACGCCTGGCGCGGACGTTCCAGTGGCAGCAAGCCCGCAAACTCCGCTCCGGACGATCTTTCAAGCGAAATGCGGGAAGTCCTGTGGATTACACCGGATCAATCGACGGCAGAGGGCCGCTGGTTCTGGGGACAGTACCAGGAATTCGGATTCGATGTGAAACTCCGGCGAGCGTCATCAGATCCAACGCTGCTGGTCCTCGACCGATCTTCGCTGAAGACGGGTTCGCGATCCAACCGCATTCGGATTAGGGGGGATAATTTTCCAGCCCATGTTACTCCCGCAGATGTCGACTTCGGGTCGGGTGTGATCGTGCGTGGCATTGTTTCGAGCGGCGCGAGTGAGGTCATCGCGGAAGTGGACGTAGACGCCGGAGCACAACCCGGCAAACGCGATGTCGCGTTCCGGCGTTCCGTGAAGCCGGGAGCCATTGCAATTTATGATCGGGTCGACTATGTCAAAGTTACGCCAGAGTCGGCACTGGCTGCGTTCGGCGATACTACGCACCGCATGGGATATCAGCAGTTCGACGCGATCGGATATCAACGCGGTCCGGACGGCAAACTGCACACAGGTGATGATGTGGAGTTAGGCCCAGTCGATGTCGCATGGTCGATGGAGGTGTTTTACGCGGCAGAAGGCGGCAGCACGGATTTCGTTGGCAAGGTGAGTTCCACGGGCTTTTTTACACCCGCTTCCGACAGCCCGAACAATAACTTCGATGTGTGGGTGATCGCGACTGCCAGAAGCGAGAAGGATAAGAATGGCAAGCCACCGGTAGGGAAGTCATATCTGGTAGTTACCGTCCCTACGTATACTTTTGGTGGGCGCCAATATTTTCGGGATCTCGACCGGTGGATTGACGACGGGCCAGCCCCGGGCGTGGAGAAACAGCGATGAAGAGAATGAAAGAAACGTTGCGGGTGATTCTGGCCGTTACTGCGTGTGTAGTGCTAATGCCGGCTTCGGCCGAAGGGCACCACGGGTGGGCGACATTCGAGTCGCAGGTAACGGTAACCTTCAAAGCGACTGTAACGGATTTCCACTTCGTCAATCCTCATTCCGTGGTGGAATTCGACGAAAAGGACGACAAGGGCAACGTCCACACCTGGCAAGGGGAATTTGGGAGTCCGATCCATCTGGCGCCGAAGGGATGGACCGCGAGTTCGCTGGAGGCCGGTGACGAGATCACGATCACCGGTTATCGGGCTAAGAACGGGGCACGTTCCTTGCGGGTTACCAGGATCGTGCTGTCAAACGGGCGGGAACTCAAGCTCGACAGCGGACAGTAAGGGGCGCCCTACGGAGCCGTGACATACACCTTCAGGATCATGTCACTGGGCTTAGTCGGGACGTTTCCTGAGGTGTACTCCGGTGCGTCGTCTGTGTAAGGAAACTGTTTCGGGAAGGCCCGAATTCCGCCATAGAGATATCCGGCAAAAACACGCTTTCCGCGGAACTGGCGGAGATCCAGAATGTCCACGCCGTCTCGTATTCTCTTCAATCCGGGAGCGGGCAGAAATGCGGCGTTGGCTCCGACATATCCCGGAAGACGGTTGTCCTGCTGGACTGATTCAAAGGTCCTCTCCGGACGCCGGGCCAGTGTACTGATCTCGTCAATCCACGGCATCCCATCAAGATAATCGGTCTGTTTTGTTTTGTCCCCCAGGGTAGGCGCCTTCTCGAACTGCCGCGCACTGTGGTTCCAGCGCCACCGGCTGATTCCACCAAAGAACGTCGTATACATCCCGGATGACTCCGGATCGAAGAGAAGCAAGGTTGCGCATGAATAAGCGCTCATCTTCTGCTCAAATCCATCATCGACCTTCGGTGGCGAAGCGGCGCCCATATAGATCGGATGGGTGAAATTCAGCTGGTCTTTCGTGAACACTCCCCCGTAAGCCGCCACACCGATGGATTTCCCATCGGCAAGAATTGTTGGGACCACATTGAGATCGCGCCGGGAGAACTCGGGATCCTTGAAGCTCTCCACCAGCGAAACCTCAAGCGTACCCGGACGGGTACTGGTAAACCGCAATTTACGAATCTCCCCAAGGTAAGTCTGGGAAGCCTTGGTTGTATTCTTCTCATCCGCGGCTTCGAAACTACGGTAACTGCCCATGAAGACGTGGCCGCCGACCAGATAAAACAAACCATCGTCCAGCTTTGCCAGAGCTCCGCCAGTTGACTGTACCAGAGCCGACTCCCCCCAGGCGATCGTTTTCGAGAATGTATCTTTGCCATGGATCACACCCTCTACCAAGGCGGGCAGGTTCACAGAAGAAACAAGGGGATAAGTTACCATTTCTCCCAGGGAATTCTCGCCGTATCCGCCCACCAGATACAGAGTGTCCTTGTCCTGAAAATGCAAGAGGTTAGTGGATACCCACTGGTCTTTCACCGCACTCAGGGAGGCGGGCAGGTCTGCGACCGGGAGACTATACACCTTTGCGGGCCCAGAAGCCGGCGGCTCAATCACCCAGATTTGCTGGTTCGCTTTTGCCCGGGGAAAATCCACGTCGCCCTGCCCGACACCGTGGTAACCACCGGTACGCCCTCCGATGAAAATCCATTTCCCGTCCCATTGCGCCCAAACGAACGACTGTAGACGCGGAGCGCCGATAAAACCAGCGCTCGCGTCTTCCGAAGCCTCCACCAGGAACGGGCTTCCGCCAGGCGTGCCAGAAATGGCCGGAACACACACCAGGGCCAATGCTGCGGTGACTGCGCCAAGCAGGCTCAGAGTAGTCCGTGGCGATGTTAAACGGGTCTTCCTGCGCGCGTTTGTGGATTGGGTGTTGTCGTCTGCGTTGTCCATGGCCGTCCTGAGATCGCAAACTAAGACCGAAATCTTTATGTGAACCGCCTTCAATGTTTTTGGGCTGACAACCAACCCGCAATGTCATCAAGAACCTCAGGGGCCACGTTGCCGGGGTTATGATAATCCACCGGGGAACTCTTGCCTTCGCCCGTGATGAACAGGTGATTCAATGTCGGGTAACTGCGGAACGTGACATTCTCGCTTCCGCGCAACCCGGCCTTCCAGAGCGCGAAGTCTTTCATGGTGACCTGAAAGTCGCGTTCTCCCTGCATAACCAGCATTGGTATCCCGAGCCCCTTTGCTTCGGCACAAGGGTCGTATCCTTTCAGATTCAGCAGCCATGCAGTTGGCAAACCGAGCAGGATGGGCGGGTTGTTTGTTCCCGGATCAAGTTTTTTGACCTTGTCTACTTCGGCCCTGAACTGCTTGAGGCGAGTCTCTTCATTGGGGCTAGGCTCCCCTTTCAGGTGGGTCAGGTACTCGCTCTGCTCAAGCGCCGCGTCCTCAACCGGACGGGCAAGTCCCGCCAGCAGGATCAGGCCGGCGAGTTTGCGGTCACGCGCTGCGATTCGCGGACTTGCATACCCACCCAGACTGTGACCGAGCAGGAAGACCCGGTTTGGATCGATCTCCGGTTGCTTTCGAAGCAGTGCAGCCGCGCGCACGGCGTCTTCCACGGTCTCGTCCTCGATCGTGTAACTTACTTCGCTCATTTCTTCCCCGTACACCTTGGTGCGTTTGTCGTACCGGAGCACCGCATAGCCGCGCGAGGCGAGGCCTTCCGCGAGATCCTGGAAAATACGGGTCGCGAAAACCGCCTCGTTTCGATCATTGGGGCCGGGACCGTGCACCAGAACTATTCCCGGCACTCGTCCCTTTCCCACCGGAGTTGTCATAGTTCCGCCAAGCTTCCATTTGTCATCTCCGATCGTCAGTTCGCGATCGTGGAATGATTGCGGCTTGCTGTAAGGCGGCTGTTTCCAGATAACAGGCAAGGGCTTGTTTGGTGGACGAAAGTACATGCCCACAACCTGACCGGACGGATTGAGCGTGAATTGCACATGGATGCTCGTATTCGAAAACCGTACGGGAAAGCTGACCAGGTTATTCGTTCCTTCCACCGCAAGAATCGCTTCGCCGATGTTTTGGGGCTGACCGAATTCTTTCAGTTCGGCACTGACCCTTTGCTGCAGAAAGTCGAGCGTGATGCTCTGTTTTAAGGTGTCCGAGAACATCCCGCTGAGTGCCGGAAGTTTCTCGGATAGCAGGAGGTCCAAGGCCTTTCTTCCAAGTTCCGCGGGGTTCCGGGCCGTTTGGGCCAACAGCAACGCTGAAGAGACCAGTAACAGCCCAAC
>JAUZEU010000322.1 GCA_030838885.1 Bryobacterales bacterium
CAGCGCGTAACCGAACTTGAACAGGTTGCTGCCGTAATCGTTGATAAAAAACGCTGGCATCCCTCCCGTGAAAGTCTTATCGAGATTCAAACCGGGTATGCCCGCGTCTTTCGCGGGACTGGTCTCCAGCCCGTTGGGCACCACGAAAACCTGATAGCGGAAAAAGCCAAAGCGGAAGTCAGTGAACAGATTGGGGCGAAGAGCGTAATCGAAACCCGCCGCGATACTATGATTCAGAGAACTGGAAGACCCCGCAAAAGCGCTGGTGCCGCCACTCGGATCATAGCCGGGCCCGCCTGCAGCACCGTAAATTCCCGGCGCCGTGATGGTGAAATTAGCGAAGCTGTACCGGCCAAATACATGCAGTTTATCTGTCGCGTACCAGTCGGAGCGGGTGTTAAATGCGTCGTCGTTGAACTTCACTGAGCCGGACCCGGCGAAATTCGGCTGGTCCGTGCTTGCGGGAGCGTTCGGCGCGGGGAAGTATTTGAGCAGCGCAAGGGCTTGGGACGACATTTTACTCACGGGTATCACATTGCCCACAAACTGCTGGCGTGTAGCCGGAGTCGCTCCGTTAGAAGGATCGTAGATGGCCAGACCCAGGCCGCTCAGGTCGCCGGTGCGCTCGGCCAGTGAAGGCACTCGCAGCAGAACGCTGCCTCCCGAGTTACGCCGCGTTCCCTGGTAATCTCCGAAAAGAAACACTTTGTTCTTCTTCACCGGACCGCCCAGTGACCCGCCGAACTGGTTCCACTGCGTGATCGGTATCAACCGCCCATTGCTTCCGAAAATCGGCCGCGCCTGCGTGAACGGATTTCGCGCAATCAGATGATCATTGCGCAGGAATTCAAACCCGGTTCCATGCAACTGGTTCGTACCGGATTTCGTCTGCGCACTCACCACCGCCGCTGCGGCCGTGCCGAATTCCGCATCGTAATCGGCTGTGGTGACTTTGGCTTCCGTAACCGATTCCAGCGTCGGATTGATTACGATCCACCCGAGCACCGCATCGTGGTTGTCTGTGCCGTCCAGCAGGTGCGAAACCCCTGCGAAACTCTGCCCATTCACCTGCAGGCGATAGGACCCCTGCGGATTCTCCGGCGATGCCGCGTTCAGACTTACTGGCCACAATGAAACGCCAGGCGTCGTAAGCTGAAAGTTCGTGAAGCGCCGGTTGAGCATCGGCAATTCCTGCACGGCTTTCTGGCTGTATGTGGTGGAGACGTCGCTGCGTTCCGTCTTCAGCAAAGAGCCTTCTGCGCTCACTTCAACAGTCTGGGTCAGGTCGCCGACATTCATTTTGAAATCGACCTTCACCTCGGTATCCACTGAAACCGCAACACTGTCCATCACTGACGTTTGGAAACCTGGTGCCTCGGCGCGAATCTGGTAGCGCCCCACGATTAGAAACCGCTGATTGTAGTTGCCCGACTCGTTCGTGGTGGCCACGTTCGAGACATCGCGATCCATGTCGCGAATCGTGACTTTCGCGTTGGGTACCGCGGCGCCCGTCGCATCCGTCACGGTTCCCACCACGCTGCCGTATACGGCCTGGGCAAAGGTAGTTGCCGGAAGGCACAAACCCGCCACTATAAGCGCGGACATAATTCTTCGAAGTCTCATGACCCCTCCTGTTGACCGCCAGTTATATCAATGCGCGGAACCAAATGCAAGCAGTAGCGCTGGATCGGTGAATATAATTGGTCTGTCCAATGAGGCAATGTTTCGCGCTCGTATTAGCATCGTGCTGTTCACTACAATCGCAACCGGCTGCGGCCCGCTCGCCGGATGCCACAGCTGCGCAGTTGCTCGCGTCGGGTCGAATCGAAGAAGCTCTGCAAAATTATCGGGAATTGGCCGCTAAACACCCAAATCAGGCGAAATATGAAGATCAAATCGGCTTCATTTTGGCCGCTACGAAACGTACCGAAGAAGCGATTCCACATTTTCGGCGCGCCATCCAGGCTGACCCGAACAGCGCAGCCGCTTACTATCACCTGGGAGTCGCTCTGCACCTGACCCGAAAGATTGAGCCTGCTCTGGATGCACTTCGCAAAGCTGCCCAACTGTCCCCTCAAACCGGCGATTACCGTCTCCGGCTCGGCTCAGCGTATCTGGAAGCCGACCGCTTTAAAGAGGCTGTCCCTGAACTGACTGCAGCCACTCGCCTGCTGCCCGCCAGTGCCCCTGCCTGGCTGAACCTTGGCATGGCACAGCAGCAGGTCCGCAACTTCGCCGGCGCGCGGGACGCATACGCGAAAGCCCTCGAACTCGACCTACAGAACGATGCCCTCCGCAACAGCTATGGCTTCATGCTCGTGAACACACGGCAGGCCGACGACGGCATCACGCAGTTCCGCCGTATTCTGTCAGCGCACCCGGATGACACTGCTGCGCTCATCAATGTCGGCTTTGCCTACCTCCAAAAAGGCGAACTCGACAACGCCATACAGCAGCTTTCTCAGGTGACTCAGGCGCATCCCGATTTGGCGGCAGCCCACTACAACCTCGGTCTGGCGCTGAAGCAGAAAGATGATCTCAAAGCCGCGCAGGTGGAACTGGAGCGCGCTCTTGCGCTCGACCCGCG
>JAUZEU010000323.1 GCA_030838885.1 Bryobacterales bacterium
CGAAAGAGCTTTACACCCCGAAGGGCTTCATCGCTCACGCGGCGTCGCTGCATCAGGGTTTCCCCCATTGTGCAAGATTCCCCACTGCTGCCTCCCGTAGGAGTCTGGCCCGTGTTTCAGTGCCAGTGTGGCCGTGTGCCCTCTCAGGCCGGCTATCGATCACAGTCTTGGTAGGCTTTTACCCTGCCAACTAACTAATCGACCGCGGACTCCTCTTCCAGCGCATTGCTGCTTTCCTCTCTCGAGCTTATGCGGTATTGTCTCCGGTTTCCCAGAGGTATTCCCCACTAGAAGGTAGATCATCCACGTGTTACTCACCCGTACGCCACTTTACTTGCCTTGCGGCTTTCTCGTTCGACTTGCATGTGTTAGGCGCGCCGCCAGCGTTGATTCTGAGCCGGGATCAAACTCTCATTTTTATAATGTGAGATGATTGTCGCCCCGGTTGAACTCATCGTTTGACGAAGTTATTTGTGCATCCAATCAGATTGTCAAAGATCTGTACTGTCCATCCACTACCCTTTTTCAAGCGCAGTGAACAACAAGCAGGCCTCGAAACTTGCTTGATCTGTTCAGCCTCCGGCTTCCGCCCTCAGCCGCGCCCGCATGAATGCAGCGCAGAGATGTTTTACATCCCGTTTCAGATCGCCTTTTTTATCGGCTTGTTTTTGGCTTCTATTTATATAGATGCCGTGATTTCAAATTCGATGCTGCAACACCGTCGCTGAGCGTTATACATTCGACGCTGCTAACGATGTTTTTGAATTTGAGCGGTCTGTAGTGAATCTACCACAACCAAACCCATTCACGCAATCCTTAGGATCCCGTTACTGGCTTTCGGCCCGGTTTCGCTCAGACAAAACAAGAGTAACAGTCTTTCCGCACCGTGCGCAAGGGGTCAGGAAAACTTTTTTCGAGTGACTTTAGCGCCGAGGTCGCACCTGATCCGAACTTGGCAAATGGGGCTCACTGGGTTTGTATGCGGAAGGGCCTGGTAAGTGATCTCAATAACTTACCGGGTGCGAAGCCCTTTCTTCTTAATTCTGTTTCGGCCCTCTGGCGGATGGATCAGCGATGCCCTCGTGGGGGCGCTTCCTTTAGATGCGGGCAGTTTTCCAATGCGAGTTCGTTCTCACCCGGAAGCGGGGTATGGCCGCGCATACTGTGATCGTAAGTCATTGAATCCTGAAGTCATAAAGGTACTCCGACGATTGGCATCCTAACTTATGATCAGTTGTCCGGGCGGGAGGACTGTTATAGAGTTCAGAGATGTTTAGAGGCTACAGGGTAGTTGTATTAGGGCTTTGGGCGTTCAGCGCGTTATTCGCGCAGAGCGACCGCGGAAATATCAATGGTACGTTGACGGATCCAAACGGAGCCGTTATTTCAAACGCCACCGTGATGGCGACCAATCAGGAGACGGGCGCAGTGGCGCAGGCGGCTACGACGGCAACCGGGAACTACACGATCCCGCAACTGCCCGCCGGGCTGTATGACGTGTCGGTGGAGTTTCCCGGATTTAAAAAGTTTATCCAAAAAGGAATCGCAGTACAGGTAGCGCAGACGGCGCGCATCGATATTTCCATGCAGATCGGCCAATCGTCTGAGACGATTACAGTGACTTCGGATGCCCCGCTGCTCAAGACAGAGAGCGCCGAGCAGAGCCAGAACATCACGGCAGAGCGCATGAGTGAGTTGCCTCTGAACTTTTCCGGATTAGGCGTCGGCAATGTGCGCAACCCTTACGCGTTTGTGAACCTGACGCCCGGCGCCAGTCTGACGGCGAATGGAACGTCGTTCAATCTGCGCGTTAACGGACTCCCCAACAATACGGAAGCAGTGCGAGTGGAAGGCCAGGAAGCGAACAATACTCTGCAGCCCGGAAGCCCGCATCAGGTGCAGCCTTCGATTGAAGCCATGCAGGAAGTGGCGGTGCAGAGCAGCAATTACTCCGCTGAGTATGGACAGGTGGGCGGAGGGATGTTCAATTTCACCACCAAATCCGGCACAAATCAGTATCATGGCTCCGCCTACGATTACTTCGTCAACGACAAGCTGAATGCCGGAGTCCCCTTCACGGACGCGGGCAACGGACAACATCTGCGTCCCGCCAGCCATAAGCACGATTTCGGCTTCAGTTTCGGCGGGCCGGTGCGCATTCCGAAGGTCTATGACGGCCGCAACAAGACCTTCTTTTATCTCAATTATGAGCAGTACATCCAGCGGCAGACCGTATACAACGGGCTGGCGACGGTGCCGACGCTGGCGATGCGGAACGGGGATTTCAGTTCCGTACTGGTGACCAACAAGGCTCTGAGCACGGATCCGCTGGGGAATCCCATTTACCAGAACCAGATCTATGACCCGACTTCCACGCAACAGGTAAACGGGCAGGCGGTGCGCACTCCTTTCGCGAATAACGTGATCCCCGTGAGCCGCCTTGATCCCGTGGCGCTGAAGATTCAGTCGTTTATCCCGCTGCCCGATCTTCCTGGCAACACGAACAATTTCCGGCAGTACTGGGGCAACCCTCGCGATCAAAACATCCCGAGCGTGAAGATCGATCATGCACTGAGTGACCGACACAAGCTCTCCTTTTTCTGGACGAGATACGCGGACGATCACTTCTCCGGCCAGGACGGATTGCCGGTGCCACTCACTGCGACGCGGCTGATCCCGATTCGCTCGTGGACCACGCGGCTGAATTACGACTGGACAATCAGCCCCACGCTTTTGCTCCACGCCGGCGTTGGCCATGTGAAGTATGGCAATCCAGATAAGGGTGTAGACGGGGTGGCGCAGTTCGATTCAGTAAAGAACCTTGGCCTTGTTGGCGCGTCGACCCTGGGCTTTCCGCGTCTGACGGGGTTGAATGTGGCGGGTTATGGCGGCTCATCGCTCAATCTGGGACCCACAAATTTTAACGAATACCGCACGGACAAACCATCCGCCATCGCCAGCCTGACGTGGGTTCGCGGTAACCACACATATAAGACGGGCGGCGAGTTCCGCATCGACTCTTATACGGACCGGAACTACCGGACGGGCAGCGGCGTGTACGCCTTCAGCGGGAATGAGACTGCGGACCCCTATCTGCAAAGCACAACAGTGGGCGGAAACACTGTCGGATTCCAGTACGCGAGTTTCCTGCTGGGCCAGGTGAACAATGCGCAGGTAGCGGGTTATCAGGATCCGCAGTTCCGCAAGCGGACGCTGGGCGTGTTTGTGCAGGACAACTGGAAGGTGAGCCAGAAGCTTACTGTGGACTACGGTCTGCGCTGGGATTACGAACAGCCTCCGCAGGAGATCCACGGCCGCACCGCCGTCTTCTCACCCACCACGCCGAATCCTTCCGTGGGCGGCTTATTGGGCGCCACCGCTTATGAGGGTTATGGACCCAAACGCTGTAACTGCCGGTTTACGAACACCTATCCGTACGCGCTGGGACCGCGGCTGGGCGTGGCGTATCAGCTGAATTCGAAGACTGTGGTGCGTGCCGCATGGGGGGTTACGTACGGCACGACGGCGAACTTCAACTTCATTACGAACACCCAGATCATCGGCGTGGGCTTCAACAGCCTGAACTACACTGCGCCGGCATTCGGTACTCCGGCAACAACTTTGTCACGGGGACTGCCTTACGACCCCGCGGTTCTGAATCAGGCCAGTTACGACCCGGGCATTAAGCCGACTCCGGGTGCGCTCGATGCCCCGCCCTACTGGCTCGACCCGAATGGCGGACGCCCCTCGCGGATCCAGCAGTGGAACGTCGGAGTGCAGCGCGAGATTGGCGGCAATATTGTGATCGAGGCCGCGTATGTTGCGAACCGCGGGGTTTGGGAACAGGCGAACGGGCTGGTGAATCTGAATGCACTTTCCATCAGCAGTCTGAACTCGCAGGGGCTTAACGTGAACGATCTGAACGACCGCAATCTGCTGACTTCCACTTTCGCTTCGGGCAGGCCGCAGGCGCGGGGATTCAATCTTCCTTACGCAGGATTTCCGGCCGCGCAGACTCTGGCGCAGGCATTGCGGCCATACCCGCAATTCGGGAACATTACGACGCAATGGGCGCCGAACGGGAACAGCTGGTACGACTCGCTGCAGATTAAGGGGACGAAGCGTTATTCGAAGGGGCTGGAGATCACGAGCGCCTTCACGTGGCAGAAGGAACTGACGCTGGGAGCCGAGTCACAGGACGGCACGTCCGGGCCCATCAACGATGCGCTGAACCGGGCGAACCAGAAGCACATTTCGCAATTCTCACAGCCGCTCACGTTCGTGCTGGCGTTCAACTATGAAGTGCAGAAGTTCGGGTCGAGCTTTCTGACGCGCCAGGTACTCAGCGGATGGACGTTCAACGGCATCACGCGTTACGCCAGCGGACTGCCGATTCAGGTGCCTGTTTCGAACAATAATCTGAGTTCGCTTCTGTTCCAGAGCACCTTTCAGAACCGGGTGGCGGGACAGCCGCTGTTCACGAAAGACCTGAACTGCCATTGCATCGATCCGAACAAGGATTTCGTACTGAATCCGAATGCGTGGGCCGATCCGGTGGCGGGGCAATGGGGAGTGTCGTCAGCCTTCTATAACGATTACAGGGCGGCGCGGAGGCCGGACGAACAGCTGTCGATCGGACGGGCGTTTAAGCTTCGCGAGCGGTACACGCTGCGGCTGAGGGCGGAGTTTTTCAACGTGTTCAACCGGACGTATCTTAGCAATCCGACCAGCGGGAATGCACAGCTGGTGCAGGCGAGTAATTCGGCCGGAGTACCGACGGGCGGGTTCGGTTATATCAATTCGGGGTCGATTGCGAATCAGCCGCGAACGGGGCAGATTGTGGGTCGATTCGAATTTTAGTTTGAGTTGAGTGTGTGACGGCCACATCGGCAAATACGACGACAAGGCAGAGGGGCTTCGAAGTGAGAAGCCCCTGTGTGTTTTGCGGAGCAAGGACAGATCCGGACAGCAGCGTTGTTCGGATTGCTTGACGCTCCTCTATTGCCGGCGGGCCAGTGCCTTTTGACGCCTCGGGAATCCGTTGCGGAATATTCTCATCCCGACCAGAGAGCAAAAAACAGCCAGCAGCATGAATGTGCCAAAAGCGATCCAGGGATGGTCCTGGCCATCAGGCTCATCTACCGCAAATGCAATGAAACGTAGTCCGTAACCTATGAATAGCAATCCAAACATCCATGCTGCAATTCTTTGAACGAGCGGTGGATTGGCCGACCCGTTCCAAAAGAAGGCATCCACGGATCGCCCGTTGCGAACCTAGAGCAAGCCATTGGAGGCAGACAGACGGATGAACCATTCTGGCCGTCGAACTTCGTAGTAC
>JAUZEU010000325.1 GCA_030838885.1 Bryobacterales bacterium
AAATCATGTACGAGGACCTGCTCCGGTTGGCCTTTGGGGCGGAGTTCCCGCCCTGAGCGTCGGGCAGAAGCAGGTATTCCCGATGAAGTTGAGTTCAGGAAGAAATGGCAGTTAGCTCTGGAGATGATTGACAAGGTCCGCGAGTGGGGCCTGGCCGACCGAGTCGTAGTGGCGGATGCCGGCTACGGAGACGCGACCGGGTTCCGGGATGCATTGAAGACACGGCAGCTTTCTTATGCTGTGGGTATCTCGTCACAGGTGGGAGTCTGGGCCAGGCCGCCCAAAATCCACATCCCCGGGTACCGCGGCCGGGGTCAACCGGCCACCCGATATCAATACAGTAAACAGAGACCCGGTTCGGTTCGGGATGTAGCGCTCCACGCCAAAGGCTTTTGCCACCCCTAATACTTAATATTTGTAATATTACTAGGAGGCAACTCCCGACGGATCATGACCCTGCGGTTTCGACCCGGGTACATCAGATTGATCAATCGTCGTTACAGCTTCGCCGCTGCCACCTGCTCTGCCGTCCGAAGGCAAAAAGACTGCGCTCTCCCTTTGCGGGGAAGCGCGGCCCGGAAAAAACAACCGATCAATTCCGTGAGGGATTAACAGGTCGCTCATATCAGAAGAGCAGTTTCAGGCCAAACTGCTGCTGTCGCATATTTCCCGCAAGGGCAGTGATTGTGCCAAAGGCGGTTGATCCCGGGACGAACGTGCTGTTCGGATTGCTAAAGTTCGGATGGTTCAGCGTGTTGAACGTTTCCCAACGGAATTGGAGCTTCGTTCGTTCCGTGATCGTGAAGTTCTTGAATAGGCTCCAGTCGAAGTTGACGTAGCCCGGGCCACGCAGGAAATTCCGCGGCGTGTCGCCGTAAGTATACAGCGCCGGCAAGGCGAAGGCGTCAATGTTTATGCATCTCGTGATCTTGCCTGATCCGCAATCTACTCTGGGAGTGCCGGCGAAATTCGCGCGCTGGGTGCCCTGGCCGACGTTCGCCTGGTCCGCGGAAATTGTTACGGAAAACGGCAATCCGGATTGTACAGTGGTAATGCCGTTAGTTTGCCACCCGCCCAGAACTGTCTTAACCAACCGGTTGTTCGCCCCCGTGAAGAACGGCAGTTCGTAGTTATAGCTGGCGACAAAACGATGCCCTACATCCCAGTTCGCCAGGCCGTAATCGAGCCGCCAATTGTAGGGGTTCATGACGTTCGAGCCGCCGTTGGAATCGGTGCTGACGTCAAGGGTCTTTGAGAAGGTGTAACTGGTGAGAGTCGTCAGCCCCTTGAAGCCATTCTGGCGGAATACCAGGCTAAGGCCGTTATAGTTTGAAACGAAGTCGTTCTGGATCACCCTGATCACTCCGAAGCGGGGGTTCGGACGTCGATCGTTGATAGCTCCGGGGCCCGGAGTAGGAGTATTGGGATAGAAGCTTCGATCGAGATGGTATGCGTGATTGCCGAGATACTCTATGCCGAAACCGGCCGTGCGCCATAGCCCACGCTCAAGGCTAAAACTCCACTGATTCATGGTCGCGTTGGGTAGGTAAGGACTGATGGTAAATGCGTTGGGCCGTGCGTTTGCCGCCCCGCCCCCCGCAGGAATCGGGTTGTTCAAGGTTAATGCCGTCGCTGGCAGCACGCCGTTCACGAGGGAATTGTTAAATGTGAAAATTGTAGAGAATGGGGGATTCGTGGTGGCCAGCGTGTAGCTATTCATTTGGTTCGGATTGTAGTAAACCCCGAAGCCGCCGCGAACCACAAATTTCGAGGGCAGCCGGTAGGCGAAACCGAACCGAGGCGCCCAGTTGTTCCGATCCGGGTCGTTGAATGGAATCTTCTGAGGGACCGTTGCCGGGATAAACGCAGTCTGTTGCGGATTGAGAATCGTTCCATTTCCCGTTGTCGATTGGGGAACGGTGGGCAGTTCATACCGCAGACCAAGCGTAAGAGTCAAATTACTTGACACCTGCCATTTATCTTGAACGAAGAAGCCGTACCGCCACTGCTCGCCGCCCCCTGGAAACAGCGGCCCCGGCGTTGTGATCGCTTGCGGCAGTCCCAGCAAAAAATCAGCCGGCGCGAAACCGGACAGTTGCCCGTTAAAGGTAAATCCCCCGCGCGGGTTGTTATTGGCTGTACGGTTGGTGATTACCTTGCGGCTGTCAATCCCCGCCGAGATGTTGTGCGCCGATTTGCTGAAGCTGGTGGTATTCGATATTTGGTACGTCTTATCGCTTTGAAACCAGTTGGTCGAACTCTGATTGTCTGCTCCAATCGAAATAAAGTTCGTGACCATAATTGCAGGCAACCCAGGGTTTGCGGCCGATGTGGCGAATCCGGGTATGCCAAGATCCGATCCAGCAGTGGGGGAATACCGGCTGCCGGGCGTGAAAAAATTTAGTGAGTCAATGGTAGTAGTCTGGCGGCCGAACCGGAAATCATTGACGATGGTGGAACTGAAGATGCGAGTGTAGCCGATGACAAAATTTCTGTCGCCCACCGGCTGGTTATACCCGTTGAAAGGATTCGCATTTTCATTCACCAACTGGGTATCGCCGAACGCGTAGCGGAAAAAGAAGCGGTTATTTTCGCCTAACGACTGGTCCAGCCGGCCAATGTACTGGTCGGTGGTATTGTCGTTTGGCGCGTTCCGGTTGAAGTTGTTGGTGAAAGCATTCGGGGTACCGGTGGCATTGGGCAGCGGCATAAACTGGAGCGCATTGTCAGCCTGGGGCGACCGGCGGTTCGAGGGAATGACATTGCCCGGAAAAGGAGTACCCGTGAATGGATCTCTCACCACGGCGGTGGTTTCGCTGAAATCGCCGCCTCGCATTCGGGGGGTGAATACGCTGGCGATAGACGGGACCTGAGTCTTGGAGCGCAGGGACTCCCATCCGAACATGAAGAACGTCTTGTTCCGTCCGTTATAGATTTTCGGAATCAGAACCGGACCGTTAAACTGAATGCCGTATTGATTCTGACGTAACGGTGGTTTCTTCTGACCTTGAGCGGTGAAGAAATTCTTCGCATCCAGGCGATCGTTCCTCAGGAATTCGAACAGCGCACCGTGAAAGTCATTAGTGCCGCCCTTCGTGATCATATTGACCTGAACGCCGAGATACCCGCCATATTGCGCCGGATAGGTACCGGTCTGCACCTGAACCTCCTGTATCGCATCGACGCTGGGCCGGTACGTGGTGGTGGTGATCAGATTATTCATCAGGCTGACGCCATCGAGAGATACGCTGTTGGTGATCTCACGAAGACCGGCGCCGATATATCCTTCGCCGCCGCCGGGGTTACCGGACGGGGTCTTTAACCCTGGAATTACTCCCGGAGTTGTGGCGGCGAGCCGAATCGGATTACGGCCATTGAGGGGCAATTCCGTAGTGGATCTGGTCGTGATGAGCTCGCTGACTGAAGCATCGTCTGTCTTGATCGGCGGAATATCCGCGGTGATCTCAACGCTGGTGTCCACCGAGCCGACCTTCAGTGAGAAGTCGGCGCGCGCGGTCTGATTGGCACTGACCGCGACATCTTTTTGAGAGACCGTAGAGAATCCGCTCTTTTGAACAGTTATGGTGTACACACCAGGTTTCAGAAATTGAAATTCGTACGTGCCAGGTTCGCTCGTGGTGCTGGTGAGGATCTCACCCGTGTCCTGGTTACGTGCGGTGATCTGGGCTTCGGAGATGGCGGCGTCCGTGACATCTGCCACCCTGCCGACGATCGAAGTGTTTGTAGCAAGCTGTGCGCACGTTGGCGCGGTTAGCAACAAGGTGCTGAGAGAGATTGCGAGAAATCGATGCATGGTTGACCTCCCGATGCAATTAGATTCATGCTATCGAAATAAATGGGTGCTGACAACAGCAGGGGGCACAGCAGGGTGGGGTCACCGGATGCTTTACCAGCCGGCAGGCGTGGCTGGATACGGCTGGCGTCCCAGGCTGACCTCGGCATACGCGTAGGATTGAACGGTGCGAATCGGGCTGCTGCCAGACACACATGGTTTTCCTGGACGAGAACTGTATCCACGTACTTCGCCGAGTGCGACGAGGTTTGGCATACGGGAGATTTCGGAACGCTGGAAATCCTCGCCCGGTTTAACGAGTTCAAGCCGACGCGAAGAGTGTATGGAAATGTGGACGGCGCCCAGGTGCGCGCTGCAGTGGCGGAAGAACTTGCCTTAGGGACTTTAACATTGTTAAGTCGATGTACACGAGCTGAGACGATGTCGAAAGCCAGGAACGAACCGGTGTTGAATCGACTGATTGTCCTCGCATCTTGCAGTTTCGTGAACACAGCCTCCCACACGTGTTTTACGGGAACTGGATGCGCGGGTCCCGCGACTGGGCACTTCCGCGCATAGGCGACGTGCTCATGTGGATTCTATAAACACTACGGCGGGATTGGGGGTTGACGGAGGGCACACCGACAAGGAATCGATACCGAAAGTTTTGGGACTTCCGATCAGGCGAGCGTGAACTTTGAAATGGTATTTCTCTGGTTTGGACGAAGCGCAGCGGCTATTCGGAGTGGTGCTTAAATCGCTCGACGAAGAGCAGGATGCAAAGGGGCTCGCCCGCGACGCTTATCGAAGCCGGACGCAGTTTTATCGAGTGTTCCGGGCAATGATCGAGGAGACGCCGGTTGCCATGCGCCGGAGATTGCTGTTGGAACGAGCGGCCTGGCAGCTGTCTCGCACGCAACTCTCGGTGACAGACATCAGTCTTCAGGCAAATTATGGATCGCTCGAAGCGTTCACCAGGGCGTTCCGAAAAGCGTTCCGTGTTTCACCGAGCCTATATCGCCGTATGGGGGCGACGTACACTCACCTGCACGCGGTAAACGGAATTCATCACCATTCCGGTAGCGACGACACGAAAGGAGTTGGTCAATCCATGGACCTTTTTGATATTTTTTCCGGCCAGGAGTCCTGGCATATGCGGCGTCTTCTCGATCTGGCCAAGACGCTTAACGATGAACAGCTTGATCGTCCTTTGAAGAACCAGGTGAAGATCTTTCCTTTTGATGGCCCGGATGAGAGTCTACGCCAGATTCTGGACCGGATGGTGCAGACCAAGGAAGCCTGGGCCGCGGCGCTTACCGGCGGCGGCATGCCTCCAATGGACAATGCCCCGCCGACGGATCGAACTCCTGCGGCGATGCTGGCACGCCTCGACAGAGCGGACACAAAGTTCCAGGGAGTAATGACAGATGTCCGCAATCGAAGTGCTTGGGACGACACGTTTGTCGATGCGCTGTGTGAGCCGCCGGAGACCTTTACGTTCGGCGGTATGTTCGCGCACGTGATTACGTTCAATGCCTACAGGCGGATGCTCGCAATGGATGCGCTCCGATGCCTGGGCGTGAAGCTGGAAGGTGTGGGCTGTCCCATGGAATACGTCGAATATGTCGCGAGCCTAACGAATGCGTCAGACCAGCAGACAGCGACAATTCACGATTAGTCGCCCATCGTTTAGACGAGCAGAACAAAGCCCGAAGCAGTCAGATGGGTGAAATACGCGCAAACGCTGGTCTGGGAGTGCTCTGGAACCCACACGGCGTATATGGAACTGGAAACGCGCTGGCGACAGCACACTCCTGGCGGCGTATTCTGGTCAGGCATGAGTACGCTCGCTGTCCTGGTTGTGTCGGTCCCCTTCACTCACCCAGGCCAGTTTCGCCAGGGCTGCGCTCGGGTATCACCGCAACTCCAGGGCTTACTGCCGAAACTGCAGAACAGACGTCGGGGTCGAGGTTCACAATCGGTACCTGCATCGAATTGCACCTATGCACGGCTTTGGTTTTGGAGCCGATTTTCTTCTGCGTCGTACCGGCCTCGCAGCTTCGTCTGCGAGCCCGCCGCACGTGCAAATCCGGGAATGGGAGTTGCCCGACACGTTCATTTACAGGTTCCAGCGTCCGCCGGAACCGTTTATGCCCTCGCTACACGCCTATCCAGTAGGACGGTTTAGCAATGCGAACGCGTTCGTGACGGCCGGTGTGGGTCCGTGTCGTTGAGTGCCTGAGAAACAACAGTTATCTGCCGCCGTATGCGATCCGGTAGCGCTTGGGACCGAGTGAAATCGGGCTGTCTCGGCGAGTCGGTTTGGCAACAGATGGACGCATCCGTAACGCGCCTGCTGCCGCCATCACAGCAGCAGCAATTTGCTATTACAGCTACTCAGGCAGGGGCGATCCAACCCTGACTACACTCGCAGAGTGCTCCGAAGCACTCTTTATCCGGAGATAGCACCACGTAGACGGGCGATGGAAATGTGCATCACTCCGATTCGGATGAAGTTTCGGCTAAACATACTCTCATTTTGCGCTGACATCCCACAAAAAAATCTGGAAATTGAAACAACAGTGGTGTAAAATTCCCACGGATAACTTAATCCGGACGGCGCTCCGCCGCCCGCATGCCCATTCCTGCGGATGCTGTACGTTGTGTGTCCGCAAGCCATCCACTTCAAACCAGGCTCAGTGTGCCTGCATAGGAAGAAACTAATAATGGAATCAACAAAAGATACAAAACCCGGCGGCTCGCATAGTACGTTCTCGCGGCGCAACTTACTCAAGGGTACCGCGGCGCTTGCTGCCGCCGCGACTTTGCCTGAAGCTTATGGTCAACCACCAAGCGGCGCGCCGTCCGGAACTGTTTGGCTTTACATCGGCACCTACACGGGTGCGGTCGGCAGCGGTGGCAACGGCGAGGGGATTTACTTATGCGAGCTCAATCTTTTCACGGGGAAGTTAACCGTCTTGAGGCTCGTAGCTCTTGCTTTGCCGGCCACGGGGATGAACGCATCCACAGCGAGCCCGTCCACCCTTGCCATCGACCCCGGAAGGAACTACCTGTATGCGGGAAACGAAATCTTTACTCCCCACGGATCGGTAAGTTCGTACAGGATCAACCGCATGAGCGCGATCTGACACTTTTGAATGCGTTACCCGCAGTTCGCGCTCCGGCTCACGTTAGCGTGGACAAGTTCCGCAGGTATCTTTTCGCGGCCGAGTACGTCGGCAGCTACTTTGAAGTGTTCCCAATTTTGGCAAATGGGTCGCTCGGGCCTGCGGTGTTTCAGATGAAAACTGTCGATAACGTTGGGCCGAAGACCGCCACCAGCGCGCCTCTGGGGAGTTTCGCGATCAGCGCTCATGAGGGGCCGGATGGACACCCGCACCAGATGGAAGCCGACCCCTCCAACCATTGGGTTGTGGGCTCCGATGCGGCGCAAGACCGGATTTACGTCTGGAAACTGACCGTGGGAGGCACCCCGCCTCTGACTCCGGCTGCGATACCATTCGTGAACACGCCCGCGGGCGATGGGCCGCGGCACTTCGCCTTCCATCCTAACGGAGTTTGGATGTACTCGATTCAGGAGGAAGGCGATACGATCATCTTCTGGCGGTTCAATCCGGCGACCGGAAGCCTGACCAACGAGCAGCAGGTCTCGAGCCTTCCTCCAGGATTTGCAGGCACCGTTTTCACCTCGGAAATCCGCGTTTCCGCGGACGGCCGATTCGTCTACGGGGTAAACCGCCTGAACGACACCATCGGCGTTTTCAGGATCGGTCACGATGGCAGGCTTACTCAGGTAAGCCACGCTTTAACGCTCGGGGATTATCCAAGAATAATCACCATCGATCCCTCCGGTCAGTTCATCGTCTGTGGTAATCAGCGTGCCGACAACGTTACTACTTTCAGGATCTCCCGTGAACGTGAACGTGAACGTGAAGATGACGATAGATCTGGTGAATCTAACAGGGGACATGGCTCGCTGACCTTCACAGGTAATTACACGCCGGTGGGGAGCCCGTCAGGTATGGTGTTCCTGATTTGATCCATTGTGGTATGCAAGAGCCGATGCGGGTTATCACGCTTTCGGCTCATGTATTGCCGCTGGGATTCATCGCCCAGGTCGCGCACCAGCATCATCCTCCACCGTCAGGCGAATACGCGAGGGTATTGGCGGACCCTTGGCGGGATGCCTGGCAGAAGCCGCAGGAAGGGGTGAGCGCTCTCGCACGGATCAGAACGAAGACCAGAAGTGTGGCATTTTCGGTTATTCGGCGCCGGTTGTCTATTGCTCAGCGTCGGCGTCCGCGGGCTCCGTGATTTCCGGCGAAGCTTTTCGCTTCGTTTGCCCCGTCGTCAATTGGGAGCTTCGTGGCGAGGTATTCGCCATCTGCCGAATCGCTGCCCCACACGGTGCATAATCTTCATATCACAGGATCACTGTTCGCGCGAATCGGTCCATAACGAGGTCCAGCGCAAGCACTCCGGGAGCGACGACCAGCGCAATATGTGGATCTGTGCTTCACCAATTCTCGCCCTCCCAGGCCGAGAGCCCTGGTCTGACGCCCCTGTGCGCTCGCAGTCAGCGCGTACTTTGGCTCGTTCAGTAACCGGCTTCTACCATAGCGCCGCATCCTCTTACGATTACCAGTCGGCCGCCGGTGCCGTCAAGGAGGTTCTTTGATGCATCCCGGGGCGTCTTGAGCGAGCACCGTTGCGAGTTGCCGATTCGGGAACAGCGACTACGGCAGGCACCTCCCAATTCAGTCGCAACTCTCGAGAACCGCGTGAACGGAAACCGCCGGGCCGCAGGAGGACCAGAGAAGCTCGGCTCACTGCTCGCGGGCACATATCCCGACCTGGTCATCTCGAAGCGACGAATGCGGAAGGTTGAGTCACTCGAGTGTGTCCGGCTGAGCCGTGAAGTCGACCGGCAGAACCTCGGTTTTTCTTCGCGGCCATTTGTCCTTTGCGGGCTGCCAGCAAAAAGGCCGACGTGCGGCTGCCTGCTGCACGAGCGCCGGAACGGTCAGTTCGTTCTTCAGGTCACTGGACATCCGGGCTACGGCCTCCCGTGGGGGCAAGATCGGCTGGTTCCCATTTTTCTGGCGACGCTCGCGATCCGGCAGCAGACTCCGCGAATCACATTTGAAAGTGCAGCTCAGATGCTGGACACCTTGGCCATGCAGCAGGGCGGCGCGCAGTATCGCCGTTTGGTCGGAGCCTTCCAGCGGATTTTCAGGGCGACCATTTTCTTCGGCACCGACTCACAACGTGAGCGTGCCACGGTGGTCCACCGCGCCCGTTTTAATTTCATGAGCGAAGCCCGGATCTGGTATTGCAGGGACCGCGATCAGAAACTCCTTCCAGGCGACTGCCAGAACGTGATCCTTCTGAGCGACGAGTTCTATCGCGAGATTCTCAATCACCCGATACCAACCGATCTGGAGGCGGCCAGGGCGCTTTCGTTCAGTCCAGCGGCTCTCGATCTGTTTATGTGGCTGTCGTATCGTTGTTTCACCGCCCTGGGGCGGGAACGAGTGCCGCTCTTCGGCGATTTTGGTCTGATCAGCCAACTGGGGAGTGCGGACTATGCGCGCCCTCGAGAGTTCCGCGAAAAGCTGGAGGGCTGGCTCGATCTGGTTCGCACGATGTGGCCCGAGTGTCCCGCTTCGATTGACAAGGACGGCACGGGACTATTTGTTGACCGGGCGAACGCCGTGCTTCCGACAGG
>JAUZEU010000335.1 GCA_030838885.1 Bryobacterales bacterium
TCCTCTGACGCTTGCGTACGTGGTCGTGGTGCAGCGCGCGCTGGACGTTCGGCTGCTGCTGCGCATGGGAACCAAATACATCCTTGCCCGGACCACCCTGCTGATCGTTCAGTTCTCCATCCTGGCAATCGTCCTGTTGCAGTTCCTCATCCCCCTGCTGCAGCGCCATAACGGGCGCATGCTCAGCATTGCTCTTCCCATTTTCTTTGCAGTGCTGATACTCCGGGTTCATTTCGTCAAGCGAAGCATCTGGGTCCGCCTGCAGGAACGCATTGACAGGCGATTCTTCCGCGAGGCCTACAACGCCGAAGCCATCCTTACCGAACTCTCGGAAAGCGTCCGGGGCATTACCGATCCGGACACCTTGCTGGAAGCGGTTTCCACGCGTGTTTCAGGCGTGCTCCACGTTCAGAAAATGGCGGTGCTGCTCCGGCAGGACGGCAAGTTCCGCGTGCATCGCATTCAGGGTGCTGGCAAATCCGGGTTCGACGCGGGTGGCGGTCTTATGCTGGAGGACCAGTCGACGCCCGTCCGTCACCTCGTCAAAACCAGCGTGCCCGCGGTGCTCTACCGCGACCGGCCCGAAGAGTGGTATTTGGACGCTTCGTCCACGGAGCGCCGCGCTCTGGATGAACTCAATGCGGAAGTACTCTTGCCTTTGGCCGGACGCAACAAACTGATGGGAGTTATGGTGCTGGGTCCGAAGCTCTCCGAGGAAGCCTACTCGCAAACCGACCTTCGTCTGCTCGCCTCAGTAGGCGCGCAGGTCGGGCTCGGCCTTGAGATCAACTACCTCGCGCACTCCCTGGCACAGGAAGCCGCGCGCGGCGAGCGCATGGCTCGCGAGGTGGAGATCGCGAGGGAGGTCCAGCAGCGGCTGTTCCCGCAGACCATCCCTGCCATTCCGGGGCTGGACCTCGCAGGGCATTGCCGGCCGGCACTTGCGGTAGGCGGCGATTACTACGACATGATCGAACTGGAAGATGGCCGGCTGGCGCTCGCCATCGGCGACGTGTCGGGGAAGGGAATTGGCGCGGCCCTTCTGATGGCCAGTCTCCGCGCTTCTCTCCGAGGTATGACGGACAGCGCCTCCCACAATCTCGCGCGCATGATTCGCAAACTGAACCAGCTGGTCTACGAGTCTTCCACCTCGAACCGCTATGCCACGTTTTTCTTCGGCATCTATGATCCGGCGGCTGGTGAGCTCCGGTACGTGAATGGCGGCCACAACGCTCCCATGGTGATCCGCGCGGCCGAAGTAGTGCGGCTGGAGGCGACTGGTCCCGTGGTCGGCTTGCTCAAAGACGTGCAGTTCGAAGAGCGGATGATATCCATCGGGCCAGGAGATCTGTTCATCGGCTACACCGACGGAATCAGCGAAGCGATGACCGTGGACGACGAAGAGTGGGGCGACGAGCGAATGCTGGCTACTGCGCAACTGGTGCGGACCAGCCCGGCGAAGAATATTATCGAAGCGCTGTTCCAGGGCGCCGACGACTTCGCCGCGGGTGCGCCTCAGTACGACGATATGACGCTGCTGATCTTTAAATGCGCTTTCCAGTGCGCCTAAGCCGTTACTCCTGCCGCAGAGCTCGCACCGGATCGATGCGCGAAGCACGCCACGCAGGGATTCCTCCCGCGACCGCTGTGGTCATCGCAAGCAGGCATGCGACGGTCGCGAACGTTCCAGGGTCATTCGGAGCGACGTTATAGAGAAGGCTCCCCACCATCCGCGTCAGAGCCAGCGCGCCCACGATACCGACCACAATGCCCGCTGCAGCCAGCTGCATACTCTGGCCCAGCACCATGCGGACCACGCTCGCCGGCCGCGCTCCCACCGCCATCCGAATACCGATCTCGCTCGTGCGCTGCACGACCATATAAGCGATGACGCCATACACCCCGATAACCGCGAGCGTCATGCCAAGCAGCCCGAAGACCCCGAACAGCGCGGCGGCCATGCGCGGCGGCCAGAGCGCCTGCCCGATCACCTGCTTCACGGTGCCCGGATTCAGCAGCGCAAGTTCAGAATTCAAGGTTTGGGCTGCGGCGAGCACAGCGGGAATCGAACTCTCGGGCGGCCCTGCCGTCCGCACGTAAAGCACCGCGGTGGGCTGATAGACCTGATCGAAAGGCATCCACGCGACGGGCTGCGGCGCTTCCCCGATAGAAAAGATCGCATGGTCTTTCACCACTCCCACCACCTCGACCAGATCTGGAGCGGTGGCAAAGTGGAAGCGTTTGCCGATCGCCCGCTGGCCCGGCCACATCCGTTGCGCAAAGGCGTGGGACACGATCGTGACGCGAGTGGCGCCCGCGCGGTCGAAGTCACTGAAGTACCGCCCTTCCAGCAGAGGCACTCGCAGGGTCTCAAAATAATCTGGTGTGACGGGCGGAGTCGGGGAGAGAAAGCCGAGCCGCGAGTCGACCGGGTCGCCCTCCCGAAAGGCAGTCTGCACCAGTCCGACACCCAGCGGCCGGGAATCTGAGATGGAAACCGAGACCACGCCCGGCACGGTTCGCATCTTCGCAACCATAGCCCGCATAAAATCCCGGCCATGCTCGGGCGACATCTGCAGCGCGCCCACGTTGAAACCTGCCACGATCAGATTGTCTGTATCGAAGCCGAGGGAGGTATTCTGCGCGCTTTGCATACTTCTGACGAACAGACCCGCGCCCACCAGCGCCACCACCGCGAGCGCAATTTCACCCACCACCAGCAACTTTCGCGTTCGGGAGCGGGAACCTCCCTGCACATTGCCGCGACCCGCGGAATTGAGCAGCCGCGAGAGGTCCGGAGCGGAAGCGCGCACCACCGGCATCAGGCCGAACAGAACGCAGCTGAGCGCACTGAGACCCACGGTGAAAAAGCAAACCCATCCGTCCGGATGAAGATCGATGGCGCTTTGAGCCAGAAAGCCGGGCCTGGCTGACCACAGCAACCGCGCCCCGGCCCAGCCAAGAGCAAGGCCAATAAGGCCACCTCCAAAGGCAAGCACAGCCGCTTCGGCCAGCAACTGCCCCATCAGACGGCCTCGCGCGGCGCCCAGAGCCACCCGAATCCCTATCTCTCGCGAGCGTCGCGCGGCGCGGGCCAGCGACAGATTCGCGAGGTTGGCACAGGCGATCAGCAAAACAAACCCAACGGCAACGGTGAGCGCGACGGTGGCGGTCATCGTCTGGTTACGCGGCCCGAAGCCCACCGCAGCCTCCGCCAGAGAAGACTCTTCAAAGGTTCTTCCACGGTTGTCTTTCGGATAGTCGGCCTCCAGCCGGGCCGCGATCGTTTGAAGATTGGCGAGCGCCTGCTTTTCCGTCACGCCGGGCTTGAGCCGCGCAAACGTGTTCAGAAACCGGAAGCGGCGTTCGTTGTAGAGGCGCTCCAGCGGTCCGGAGAAAAATTGTCCGTGCATCGAGAGCGGTAGCCACAAAGGTTCCGGTTGAGAGACTGTGAACGTTCCCGTAAATTCCGGCGGCGCCACCCCGATGACCGTCCACGCCAAAGAATTCAGATTGACCGTGCGGCCCACCGCCGCATTCGCGCTTCCGAAGAGGCGCTCCGCCAGACCGTAACTGAGCACGGTCTCCGGCCTGGGGGATCCTGTCAGATCGGAGGCGTACGGATCGAATCCCCGACCTGCCACAGGCCGCACACCCAGCACATCGAAGTAATTGGCCGTTACTGCAAACGCGGCTTGCTGGGCCGGCTTTCCAAAGCCGGTCAGCGTGACACCTGTCTGAGCAAACGCACCCACGCCGTTGAACACGCCATTTTGAGTTTGAAGATCCCGAATGTTCGGCAGGGAAATCCCGGAGCGATTCAGGTTTGCCAAAGCAGACTTCGTGGCGTGGTCCACCGTGTACAGTTCCAGAATGCCCGCCGGATCCCTCACCGGCAGCGAATGCAGGAACACCGCATTCGTGATGGTGAAAATGGCTGTATTCGCCCCGATCCCGAGCCCCAGTGAGAAGAGAGCTGCCGCCGTGTAACCTGGGCTGCGACGCAACGTCCGAAGAGAGTAGCTGAACGTGCTGAGGAGGTCCTGTAGTAAAGTGCCCATTCGCCTTAGACGCAAGTACCCCGGCGATTGTCACGATAGCTTAGACTGTCAATAACCGGGGTTGCGCGGCGGCGTTTGCGGTCGGACGATGAATTGAATCAGAAAAATACGGACTCCTGCCGTTATCGTAATTGCAGTAGTTGTGCTAATATTCATTCCGAGCTTCGTCCGGATTTGGTCTAAACGCGGGCTGCGAAAATCACATGTATAATCAGCGGTTTGGGAACAGACTCGGCCATATTCAAACCATGGGGACAGGTCCTCGGTCTCCCGTCGCGGAAGCAATAAGCGATTCATCCGTGCTCGTACTTTTTTGCGTTTCTCTGATGCCGTCAGCATCTGTCTGAAAGGAGCAGGAATGAACTCAGATAGCAGGAAAGCGCAAATCCTGGTGGTAGAAGACAATCCCGCAGACGTGGAACTGCTTCGACTCGCTCTCGCGACCGCCGAACTGGATCACGATTTAACAGTGATCACCGATGGCGGCGAAGCGCTAGCCTTCGCGGAACGAAAGGGCAAATACTCCACTGCCCAAACCCCTGATCTCGCCATTCTCGATCTGAACCTGCCCAAGAACGGTGGACTTGAGATCCTGGCCGCCATGCGCCGGAACCCTGCCTTCGATTCCGTTGCGATAACCATCCTGAGTTCATCTTCGTGGCTGCGCGAACGCGAGCGCATGGGAGCCCTGCGAGTGGAGCGCTTCATCACTAAGCCCTATGATCTGGATGAATACATGCAAATCGGTTTGATTCTGAAGCAGATGCTCTGCGAAGTAGCTCAAGCCGGGGCCTGAGGCTTCAACACCTCACGAATCACATCTGCCAGGCTGGAACCGGTTCGCCGAGCGGAACATCCTCATTAGGTTCCGGTTCGTCCGGACCCGGTCCAGGCGGCGGGTAAATCGGGTCGGGATCCTGCGGCGGCAACTCGGGTCCCTCTGAGGTAAGAATTTCAGTCATGGGCTACCAGTAAGCAATCCCACCACCAAGCCCGGTTTAAGCTAGCCAGTATGAACCTACAAGGAAAGATTTGCCTCGTCACGGGCGGTGTTCGTGGCATCGGCGCGGCCACAGCCATGCGACTGGCGCGGGCCGGCGCCGACCTCGCTTTACAAAGCCGCGATGCGAATTCTTCGGCGGCGCTGGAACTGAAAGCTGCCATTGAAGCGCTGGGCCGCCGCTGCATCTCAATTGCTGCGGACATGGCAGTTCCCGCCGACGCGACCCGCACGGTTCAGGAAACGCTCGACGGCTTGGGTGGGATCGACGTGCTGGTGCACAACGCAGGCGCTGCGGCTCCGGGCGCCTTTCTGCAGGTCTCCGAAGAGGTCTGGTATCACGCGTTCAATGTCCACGTACATGCCGCGTTTCACCTCTGCCGCGCCGCTGTGCCCCACATGACGCCGAAGAAGGAAGGCGCCATCGTGCTGATGGGTTCTACTGCGGGGCACCGAGGCGTGCTTGGCGCTGCCGCCTACTCCATCGTGAAGGGCGCCATTCCGCAGTTCACGCGGGTGCTGGCGCGCGAACTGGCAGACCACAACATTCGCGTGAACTGCGTGTCGCCGGGTGTGGTCCGAACCCGCTTCCAAGACATGCTCACGGAAGCTCAGGTGAAGAACAATCTGGAAAACCGCATCCCCCTGCACCGCGAAGGCACGTCCGATGAGATCGCGCAGGTAATCGAGGTGCTTGCGACCAACGACTTCATGACCGGATCCGACGTGGTTGTGGATGGCGGCCTTACCATGCGAATGGCCTGACCTTTTCAGCTTGTGACAAGCAGCGCGAGCGTGCTCGCGAGCAGAGCTGGCGGCATCACCAGAACGCCGGTGCGCAGAAACTTCCCTGCTGACACTTCTACCCCTTCGCGGCGCAGAGCCACCAGCCACAGGATGGTTGCCAGCGAACCGGTTACTGAGAGATTCGGACCGAGGTCGACTCCGATCAGCAGTGCGTTTCGAAGGTGTGCCGGCGTCGCCGTCGCGGCAATCGCGCCTCCGGTGAGTAATCCGGAAGGCAGGTTGTTCATCAGGTTTGACAGAGCAGCCACGCCGAATGAGGCCGCAAGCGAGCCTTGCGCGGCTGGCAGATGAGCCATCAGTTGCAGTGCTGTGCGTCCGTAATCCAGCGCATTGGCGTGCTGCAGCGCTTCCACAATCACGAACAGCCCTGCCACTAACGGGAGCACGCTCCAGGAAACACTTTTCACGACAGGAGCGAGTCTGCGCCCGCCTGTGGCGATGAGAACGGCGAGTGTGGCGGAAGCAAAAGTCCAGACACCCAGATCACGCCCCGCCGCAGAGGCTGCAAGCAGAACGGCGCCAGTGACCCCGATGCCCCACACCGCGCGCCGGCCGCGCGACTCAAGCCCCGCCATCGCGATGTGCTCGTCAATCGGGAGCAATAACTGCCGGCGCGAGATCACCCAGAGCACGGCAAACGTGACCGCAATCGAGGCAATTGACGGCAGCATGAACAAACGCAGCCACGGCAGGAGCGCGGGCAGCGACTTGCCGTAGATCACCAGGTTCGCCGGGTTCGAAACCGGCAGCACGAAGCTGGCCGCATTGGCGATCAGGGCGCAGGCGAAGAGATACGGCAGGACGTCGGCGCGGGCCTTCCTGACTGCCGCGTAAACGGCCGGAGTCAGCACCACTGCCGTCGCATCGTTCGAAAGAAACACCGTTACCAGGATTCCGACGCCATAGACCAGCGCGAACAATCGCGCCCCGGAACCGCGCGACGCACGCACTGCCAGGCACGCCAGCCAGTCGAAGACGCCTTCCCGCCGCGCCAGTTCCGAAAGCAGCATCATGCCGGCGAGGAAAAGATACACGTCGGAGCCCTTCGCCACAGCCGTTCCGGCATCCCGCAGGGATATGAGACGGAAGACGAACAAGAGGAGCGCACCCAGGCACGCCCACACAGCTTCCGGCCACTGCCGGGGGCGCACGAGGATGCAAAGAATCGCTGCGAGCGCGATGACCCAGACGAGAGCGGAACTCAGGCCGGCTCCATTGGGCGGACGGGTTGCCACAGCCAGGTTTCCAGCGCGGGATCATTGAAATCCCGAATTAACAACGAGGTGCCCGGCAAATCATCGTGCGTTGTGGTCAGGCCCACTACTCGCATTCCCGCGGCCAACCCGGCGCGGACACCCGTCCCGGAGTCTTCAAAGACTACGCAGTTTTCCGGGTAGACACGCAGCACTTCCGCGGCACGCAAATAAATATCAGGCTGCGGCTTGGGTCGCCTGACCTGATGCCCGTCCACGGCAGCCTGGAAACAATGGCGCAGCCCGGCCTCACGCAAAACGAACTCAAGATTGGCGGGCTCCGCGTTGGTGGCAACGGCGGCGGGCAGGTCCCGGTGACGTTCGAGGAACGCGCGTACACCAGGCACCAGGGAAGTGGCGATTTGAGGCAGCAGCATTTCCCGGTAGAGGGCTTCTTTCTCCGCTCCCCGCCGGAACACTTCTTCATCGGTCAGGTCGGGACCGAAGAAATCGCGGACGATTTCGTCGTTCCGTTTGCCGTACATACGGCGCTGCATTGCCTCAGTGGTCTCAACTGCGTAGCGCCGGTTGTACTCTTCCCAAACGATTCTGTGCAGAGGATTGGAATCGACGATGACGCCGTCCATATCGAACAGTAGCGCGTGAATTGCGGGCGGCCTGGTCATGCGTCTGTCCCGCCGGACAATTCGCGTTCGAGCCAGGCCAGATAGTTGGGCGAACCCGCGACTACCGGCAGCGCCAGCACCTCGGGCAGTTCGTAGGAATGCGCGGCCTCCAGCTTTAAGCGTAACTGGTCGAATAACTCTCTGGCTGTCTTTATCATTAGAAGACACTCGGCTGACTGTTCAATCCTGTCGTTCCACCGGTAGTAACTTTGAGCCTGCGTAAGTACAGTTACGCAGGCGGCCAGACGGGCTTCCAGAAGCTGCCTGGCAAGGCTCTCCGCTTCTTCAGCCGAACCGCATGTGCTGAAAACAACGATGTTATTTGTCATCTGAAATCTGCGTAAGTTGCTTTTCGGACGATGTTTGCTACCATTGTCTCTCGAAGCCTCCGATGAAGATCTCCGGAATCAGAACCGCCTATGCAGCTATCGTGCTGGGTGGAATCGTGTATGCATTCGTTGTGCTGCGCGGGGAGAACGGGATTCCGGGATTGATGGCCAAGCGGCACCAGGTGCAGGAGTTCGAGCAGG
>JAUZEU010000357.1 GCA_030838885.1 Bryobacterales bacterium
TGAGCGACGCGTTCTCCCCGACCACTTTCAGGAACCGGCTGTTCTGCAGGTCGCTGCGCGATCGCAGGCGCGTCACTGAAAGATGATTTTCCCGAAGTGACGATCGGAGCCCGTCGCGCACCGTCGACTGCACCAGCTTTTGTATAGCCCAAAAACTTCCTGTCAGCAAAACCGCGAACGGTAGGAAGGTCAGCAGGAACGCCCTTGTCACGAAGCGCATAGTCACTTTACCGCAGTGCGCGGCGTCTCAGGGTCAGATTTCTCCTGACGGACCGGAATCAGGAATTCAACACGGGCACCCTGGCCTGCGGTGACATCAATCCGCTGCCGAAAGAAGCCGGCCACTTTGTGCCATGCCACAATCGTGTACCGGCCGGGCGGCACGTCGTGCAATTCGAATGCGCCGTCACGGTCCGCTCTCGCGTTCCATTGGTTCGGGGCGACCACGATTGTCGCACTCATGTTTGGATGCAGGTGGCAGTTCACGAAGACGATACCCGGCACCGGGAACGTCACCATGCGCGTCTCCCCCATCCGATAATTTCCAAGGTCGAACGTCTTCGCGCGAGAAAGCGAAAAAACATTGTGAAAGATCGGGTCGAAATTGGGAAACGATACTTTCGATCCGGCAGCGACGATCAAAGTTTCGGGAGAGAAGCGCCGTTTCTCCTGATCGATTTTCGCCAGGAGCTGCAAGCCATTCGGCTGCGGCGAACCCGCGGTAGTGCCTTCCAGATAGACCACCACCCGAGAGCGCTCAAACGCGAGCGGGTCGTATTCGGTATCCATTTCAAGGCCTACAACTGGTCCGCGGTCGTAGAGAGGCACCAGTGCGGTCACTCTTCGGCGCGTTAACGTTTTCGTGATCACGATCCTGCCCGCCACCATTTCGGCCTGAAGCGGGATGAGAACCAGTACAACGGACAGCAGCCCAACGAGGCCGAGAGGGGTCATCTTCATGGATACGGCACATCCTAAGCGAGAGTAGCTGAGGAACCGGGGGTGCCGGAATGCCAAAAACTACTCATCCCAGAACGGAAGAAGACTGCTCCCTGGGTGCCGTTCCCCGTTCCGGATTAAGCTTCGATCAGCCCTTCGCGAATGGCATACCGGACGAGACTTGCCGTTTCGTGTATCTGCAGTTTGTCCATGATGTGGCTTCTGTGCGAACCGCCTGTCCGGTCGCTGATACCCAGTATCCCGGCGAGTTCCTTCGTCGATTTGCCTTCCGCGACCAGCTGGAGCACCTGTCGCTCCCGAAGCGTAAGGATTTCCTTCCGGGGAGATCCCTTTAGCAGCATCTCCCTCACCACGTTTACGGAAATGCCTGGGCTCAGATACACATTGCCACGCCTGACTTCGCGGATGGCAACCAAAAGGTCGGAAGCCGTTTCCATCTTTAGAACGTACCCCGCCACCCCGGCTCGGAAGGCCCGCAGGATATGGTGGTCTTCCGAGTGCATGGTCAGCAGTATCACGGGAATGCTGTTGCAATCGCGGCGAATGTGTTCAGCCGCCTCGATACCGTTCATTACGGGCATAGAGAGATCCATGATTACGATCTGCGGCTTGACGCTGTTTACGACGCCCACCGCGCCCGCTCCATCCTCGGCCTCCCCCACCACAATAAAGTCGTGCTTTTCGAGAAATATCTTCAGTGCATCTCTAAGCATGGCGTGATCGTCGGCAATAACAACTCGAATGGACATTAGCTTTTCTCTTCTCTTTCGGAACCAGCACGGGCTCCCCGCTGCGTTGTCGTAAGAACAGTATCCATTTTCTTTTTTGCGATGCAAGTGGGTCATGGTACCGTTTTGAATCTTTGAGGGGGTACTAGACCGAGGGCAATGGTGCCACCAGCCAGATTTGTCAACTCTATATGGAGCGCGCCTACAAATGTCGCTCCCGACAAGACGTGGTGAAATTTGCGGATTGTTTTACGTATTGTTGACAATTGAGTGAAATAGCGTGAAGCCCTACTCTTGGCCTAGGTCCCAAAGAGGAACCTCACATGAATCGACGTAATTGGTTGTTGCTCGTTTTTCCTCTGTTTTTCCTGACCGGCGTGCGGGCCAATGCTGGCGTCATCAACTTTTCGGACCTGCTTCCCGATGTTCCAGGCAACACGTGTACCACCGCGCCCGATCCGAATACGCCCGGCGCGGAATTCGGATCTCCGTCTGGATGCTGGACTTTGGTAAATCGGAATTCTGACAACACGATTGACGGCCCTGCAACCGGAACCGCCTTCGCTGCGCTGAGTAGCGTAACCCTAACGGGCAGCGATGCCAACTCGTTCGATCTGTTTGGCCATATCTTCGGCCCCATGGTCGATGCATGGTCCGGGATGCCCATCCAGACACTCACCCAGTTCACTACCGTTATCAGGGATACAACCCCTGGACTCACTCTGTCGCCTGACGGAGTCACTCGCTCCGGTGATCTGACGTTTACCTGGTTCTTCACGACACTCGATCAGGGCTCGTTCTATGACCCGGCAGGCTACATCCTATGCCCTGCAACGTCTACGGGGTATCCCAGTGAACTCTGCGGTCTTCACCAGCTCTCGAAGGATTTGGACGCGCTGAATGCGCCAGACCCACAAAACCCGAACACTCCCTTCATGGAAGGCGGCACGGTTACGGTCACTCTGGCCGTGGGCGATGTCTTTGGCGCTTACGCGCTCACCTCGGACAATGCAGGGGGAGCGGGAACAATCACTTTCTCCGATTCAATGGTTATCTCACCTGAGCCCGCAAGTCTTCTGCTGGCCGGCGGAGCACTTTTGGCGCTGGGCTGGATCGGGAGAAAAGGGCGTCAGTGGCAAACTGAAACGGCAGCAAGAAGTTGAGGTTTCTCTGCTGAGTGACCGCTTCCGGATTGAAACGCAGCTTTGCAAAGACGTGGAACGCGCGCAGTTGGAGTGCAAGCTGGCGGCGGCCAGCCTGGGGCCCCTGGACGAAGAAAGACAGAAGACGAGGGATTGTCTTGAGCACGCCCTTCAGCGTCTGGGCGACTGTGTAATCCGCGGAATCATCCCGGCGGATATCCTGTAGCCGCGCAGAGAAGAGCCAGGCAGCCGGTCAATAGTTTCACAGTTGCAAGAAAAAAGCTGTCCGGCTATTTGAATAACCCTGTGATTATTCTTTTCGGCTACCTCCCCCAGTAACTTCAGCAATACCCTGTTATTCACCATCAAGCGGCCGCCGCGCCTGTTCGGCTAAGATAGCAATGTCAAATTGGTTACAGCTGGTAGGTTGCCAGCAGGCAAACTTAGTAAGTTTATAAATAACAATATGATAGTGGTCTTATTGCGTGAATGGGATATTGCGACAGCCCGGGAAGGAGTCCGGCAGACAGGACTGGCTCTGGGCTTTGCTGCGCCCGATCTGCGCCTCGTGGAAGCTGTGGCTTCAGAAATGTGCCTGCACGCGCTCTCCCTCGGCTGCCCGGTCGATTTGTCCATAACTGCGTTGAACCGGACTGGGCGCGCCGGCATCTCCATGGTGATGCGAGCCCCGTTTGAAATCACAGAAAGGGAATTTCAGAATGACGAGCATAGTCCGGGGCTTAGGCTCCCCGGTGCCAAACGGCTTTCCGACCATTGGGAAATCAGCATCAGGAACGGGAAGACAACTGTCCACGCGATTAAGTGGCGACCCGACTCCGCACCCGCGGGGCTCGCGAAACGCTATCTTCAGGTAATTGAGACCGCACCGCAAAAAGCCTGGGAGTTTGGACGGCAGGCCGTTCTCGATGGCTTCAGCCTGACGGCGATAGCCGCGCTTCACGCTGAAACGATGAAACATGTTTCCTGTCCTCCCCAGGCTCAACAGTGTTTTGAAGAGGTTCTGGCGGCCTTTGAAATGGTGTACCGGGGATTCAGTGAAGCCCGGACCTCCATAAACGGCATCCACGAACTGCTCGAACTGCAAGCGGAACGCATCGCCCAATCACTGCATGACGAGGCGGAGCAGGCGTTGGCCGTTTTGAGTCTTGAAGTCGACGGTCTGGAATGCGGAGAGGAGGTCTGCGCCGCCCAGGCTTTGCGCCTGAAAGCCATGGTGGAGGAAGCCGGCAATCTCTTTCGCACACTGTCTCACGAACTTCGGCCTCCGCTCCTGGAAGATGAGGGGCTGGCTGCCGCGCTGCTGGGCCTGTGTGACAGTTTTTCTTCGCGCCGCCGGATCTGCGTGGAGTTCCGCGATGACCTTAAGCGGCGTCTCGACCCGCCTCTCGAGCGGGCTATGTATCGCACAGTTCAGACGGCGCTAGCAAACGTGGTGCGCCACGCTGGCGCCACTCAGGTTTTGGTTCGCATTTTCGCTTCGGGGGCATCGATCTTCTGCGCGGTGCGGGATAACGGGCGCGGACTTGATCCCGAACAGCTGCGTTCACCGGGCCTCGGGTTGCGTGGCGTAGGTGAATGGGCCGCCGCACTTGGCGGCACCGTCGAACTCGAGTCGGTACAGCCGCATGGCCTCGAAATCCGTATTCGTCTCCCGGATTCGTCGACTCTATTCGAAACAAGATCCTGACCCCAAACACCGTGGGAAACGGCTCGGCGATTGGTCCCGAATGAGGGTCTCGTCCCGCTTTCGATTCGGGCCGGAGAATCGCCTCGGTCGGATTTCAATCGTGATCGTCACCGGATAGTTCCTTCGAACAGTTAACGGCGAGCCGCCCCAAGGTTCCGAAGTCCGAAACACGTGGCGGGGCATGCTGCCGGAAACGGAGACCACGCACATAGCATATTTGCCAGCACAACAGAGTTGATTGGACAGGTAAGAAGAAGCTTAGTGAATTTTACATGTTTTTTACCACCGCTGTGCAAATTAGGCGCAGCTGTTCCTGAGAGCGATTGAAACGGTTGAAGATGGCTCCGCCTCGGGCACTATCTGCAGGGCCTGATTGGTGGCGGGATTTTACAACTGTTAGGAGCTTCG
>JAUZEU010000133.1 GCA_030838885.1 Bryobacterales bacterium
AAAATCGCGGATCAGGCGAAGATTGTCGACCATGCGGGACAAAAGGTCACAGTCACCGGTAGTCTGAAGGATGACACCATTACTGTCGAGAGCGTTAAATAAGCATTCTTATCAGGGGAGGGCCTCAGTCGAGTGCTCTCTCCCTGGTTTCCTGCAGTAAGCTACGAAGTCGCTCTCCGCACCTGTGAGGACGATTGACTACGGCCTATTGCCGTTTCTACGGCGTTCTTGGCCTCATTCCGCTCGTTAAAAGCCCCCAGATAAGTGAAACCGGTCCCCTTGTCGTTGGGGTGAACTGCATCAAAGGCGTGCCAGGCATCGGTCTTGACTACGTGCCCCAGTTGCCGGTCCTGATCGGCCAGCGCACAAACATCCTGTGAATGCCGCCAGGTACCGCGCTTTTCCTCGTTATCGCTCTCTGAAATCCAGCTTCGGGTTGTAGAGGACATCTCGCTCCTGCTATAGGCAGAACACCACTTTCAGCAACCGGGCGCAACGGTCGACATGCCTGCTATAGTACTGTTTAATCCATTTCTCATTGGGCCTTGTACTTGCTGAGGCTGATAGACCGCAGGATCAACCCTGCGTTTCGGCACATGCTAAATCGCCGATCTTAGACCACCGGCAGCGGAGAGGATTCATGCAAACGCACGAAGAACGAGTCAGGCAACGCGCTTACGAACTGTATCTGGACCGGTCGGGCGAGGGCGGTTCCGCGCTCACCGACTGGTTCCAGGCTGAAGAGGAGATTCGCGCGGCCGAAGACGCTGCCGTCGACGAAGCTTCGCAAGAATCTTTTCCGGCCAGCGACCCTCCCGGAGCTTACTAAACGACAAAGGGCCGACCATTTGCGGTCGCCCCTTCTGCGAGGCACTGGTTCCGGCGTTATCGGCCCCGGAAGCCGTTGAAGCGGTTGTTGTTCTGGTTGTTATTCTGGTAGCCCTGACCGCCGCTACGACCCCGTTCGCTACCGCGATCATAGTTGCGATTATCCCCGCCACCGCGCTCGTCTCGTTGCTGGCGGCCGTAGTTTTCGCGCCGGTCATTCCCGCGATAACTATTGCCACCGTAGTAACTGCCACCGTACGAGTTGCCGCGATAGGCATTGCCATAGAAGCGGTTATCATAACGAGGGCGCTCAACCCCCCGTCTGATCCAGGACCCCGCAATCCACGATCTGCGGCCATAGTCCTGTGACCAGTACCCATCTGTCCAGTCGTAGTCGGGGCCGGGGCAAGGCGGCACCTGGGAGGTATACACGGAAGCACCGTCATAATAATCCTGACCGTATCCCCCTACCTGAATGCCAACCGAAAACCTCGACTGCGCAAACATTGAACTGCCGGCCAGGATTGCTAATGCGATTAATTTGATTTTCATTTCCGTCTAACCTTTCCTTCCTCTCCTAAGGGCAAGCATGTGGCCAAAACGTATCTTCATGCAACCACAATGGATATTCCCTTTATAGAGGCGTTGCGACCGGTGCCTGCGCACCGCCCAGGTTGGTTTCAGCCATTCGGATGGCTGGCTGCGCTCTGTTGCGCCATTGGGCACTGCGACTTGCGTCAAGGAACGCGTTTTCTGGTTTCATGCAGTCCCCTGTAGCGCGGTTGACGTGGCCATGGATCTGCAGTAAACGTGTAACAAGACGAGTTAGAGAGAGGCGAACATATGGACATCAACCGTCTCACCGAAAAGACACAGGAAGCCATCCAGGCCGCTCAGAGTGAAGCCCAGCGGCGCGGGAATCAACAGGTGGATGTCGAGCACCTGTTCGCAGCCCTTCTTTCGCAAGAGGGCGGGCTTGCCACGTCAATCCTCAAGCGCGCAGGCGCGAATCCGGACGCACTGAAAGCCAGGCTCGACCAGGAACTCGACCGCCTTCCCAAAGTGAGCAGCCCCACTGGCCCCCCTGATCAAATTTACGTCACTCCGCGCCTGAACAAACTGCTGACGAAAGCTGAAGACGAAGCAAGAAATCTCAAAGACGACTTCGTTTCCGTTGAGCACGTCCTGCTTGCGGCTTCCGACGAATCCAAAATCCTGAAAGAAGCGGGCATCGACCGAAATCGCCTCATGCAGGCTCTTCGGGATGTACGTGGCAGCCAGCGCGTCACCACGAAGAATCCTGAAGCTACCTATGAAGCCCTCGAAAAGTACGGGCGCGATCTCACCAAGAGTGCGGCTGCAGGCACGCTGGACCCGGTTATCGGGCGCGACGACGAAATCCGCCGGGTGATCCAGGTACTCTCACGGCGCACGAAGAACAATCCCGTTCTGATCGGCGAACCGGGCGTTGGTAAGACCGCCATCGTGGAGGGTCTGGCGCAACGGATTATCCGGGGCGATGTTACGGAAGGTCTGAAAGATAAACGCATCGTCTCCCTCGATATGGGCGCTCTGATCGCCGGCGCCAAGTTTCGCGGCGAGTTCGAGGAGCGGCTCAAAGCCGTGCTCAAAGAAGTTCAGAGTTCGAACGGCGAAGTCATTTTATTCATTGATGAACTGCACACCGTAGTCGGGGCAGGGAAGGCGGAAGGCTCCATGGATGCCGGGAACCTGCTGAAGCCCATGCTGGCGCGCGGCGAACTGCACTGCATCGGTGCAACCACATTGGACGAATTCCGCAAGTACATCGAGAAAGACGCGGCGCTGGAACGGCGTTTCCAGCCCGTGATGGTCGATCAGCCGACGGTGGAGGACACCATCTCCATTCTGCGCGGACTCAAAGATCGTTACGAACTGCACCATGGCGTGCGCATCAAGGACGGCGCACTGGTGAGTGCCGCCGTTCTTTCCGACCGTTATATCTCGGACCGCTTCCTTCCCGATAAAGCCATCGATCTGGTCGATGAGGCGGCGGCAAAGCTCCGCGTTGAAATCGATTCCATGCCGGCTGAGCTGGATGAGATCCTTCGGCGCACCATGCAACTTGAAATCGAGCGTCAGGCACTGAAAAAAGAGAAAGACCCCGCTTCCCGTGAGCGCCTGGAGCGAATCGAGGCCGAAATCGGCAATCTGCGAGCTGAGGGAGATGCTCTGAAGGCCCGCTGGCAACTGGAGAAGGAGTCCGTGCAAAACCTGCGCAACCTCCGCGAGCAGATCGATCAGGTGAAGATCGAGGTCGAAAAAGCAGAGCGAGCTTATGACCTGAACCGCGCGGCGGAACTGAAATACGGCAAGCTTCGCGAACTCGCGGCGAAACTGGCGGAGCTTGAATCAGTCGCTGCAGGGCCGAAAAAGCTGCTTAAGGAGGAAGTGGGCGAGGAGGATATCGCGGCAGTGGTAAGTCGCTGGACCCGCGTTCCCGTTTCTCGTCTGCTCGAAGGTGAGATGCAGAAGCTGATGCACCTCGAAGAGGAGTTGCACCAGCGCGTCATCGGCCAGGATGAAGCGGTAACCGCCGTTTCAGAAGCCGTCATCCGCGCCCGCGCCGGTCTGAAAGACCCGAACCGCCCCATCGGCAGCTTCATCTTCCTTGGGCCTACAGGCGTGGGCAAAACCGAACTCGCCCGCGCCCTCGCCGAATACCTGTTTGACGATGAGCACAATATGGTGCGCATCGATATGTCCGAATACCAGGAGAAACACACTGTCGCCAGACTGCTCGGCGCACCCCCTGGCTACATCGGCTTTGAAGAGGGGGGGCAGCTGACCGAAGCCATCCGCCGCAAGCCCTACTCCGTGATCCTTTTCGACGAGATCGAAAAGGCCCACCCGGATGTCTTCAATGTGATGCTGCAGATTCTGGACGACGGTCGTCTCACCGACGGTCAGGGCCGGACCGTGAACTTCAAAAACACGATTCTGATCATGACTTCAAACGTCGGCAGCCATCGCATACTCGAGTACAAGGGCGCGTTTGCCGGCTCCGCTTACGAAAATATGAAAGACGCCGTGATGAACGAACTTCGTAGCGGATTCCGCCCCGAGTTTCTCAATCGCATTGACGAGATCATCGTGTTCCACGCGCTCACCGAAGAACACCTCAAGCGCATCGTGGACATTCAGCTTGCCAATCTGCGCGCAAGGCTGGCCGATCGCCACATCACACTCACGCTGACCGACGCTGCAAGAACGCATCTGGTCAGGACGGGCTACGATCCGAACTACGGCGCGCGCCCGCTCAAACGCGCCATTCAGAAACAGATTGAAACGCGTCTGGGGCGCCTGATGATCTCAGGTATAGTTCACGACGGCGAAGAGGTGACCGTTGATTACGATCCGGTCAAAGACGAACTGGCGTTTGAGCCGGTACCGGTGCCAGCCTGATTCCCGGCGGCCGCGCTGAGCGAGCGTGACGGAGCCGGCTCGGGGTCAGGGCTCTTGCCGGCTCCATCATTCGTGCCGCCGTTGTCAGGCTGTTGCGCGCTGGCCCCTCGCGGAATCTGCTGGGCAAAGTCGAGCCGCATCGTTTTCAGGGTAATCACTGCCTGTTGCAGGGTAATGACTCCCTGTTTCGCATCGGTCAGCAGATTCTCCGCCTGGCTGTTCAGCAGACGGTAGAACTGCCAGCGTTGGTTGAAGGGAAATGCCCGCTGTGCCGTTACCAGCGCAGTCATCAGGCCGCCCAGCAGTGCGCTGTACTTGCCGAGTTCCCAGAGGCCGCAGGCGACAATGGCCAGCGCTACCCCGATGCTGAGCACAGTCAGCACGTTATCCCAGAAAGAGTTGAACCGGTATCGGTTGTGGCAGCACTTACGAAATTCTTCGATCTCCTGAATGAGATCCTGCGGAATTGGACTCTGGGCAGGTACCGGCGGGGCTGGCGTCATGAAGAGTTCTCAGTGCTCTGGATATTATCACGCCGCCCCGCCGGTTGGAAGAGACGGTTTACAGATCGGCCAGCTGTTTATCCGTGTCGCCGAACCGCTCCGCCGGGACGCCCATCCGGTGCATGATCGAAAGGTAAAGGCTGCAGGCGCGCCGATTGTCGTTGCCCTTATCCATATAATCCAGCACGCGGCCCGTCTTCAGCCCGCCACCGTGGCCGGCCAGCACGATCGGCAGTTGATCGGCGCCATGGGCATCTCCATCATAGAGGCTGGAAGCAAGCATAAGAATCGAGTTATCCAGCAGCGATTGTCCGCCTTCATCGATAGCCTTCAGGCGCTGTGTCAAATAGGTAAATTGCTGCATGTGGAACTGGTTGGTCTTCAGATACATGGCCTCCAGCGCCGGCGCATGACCGTTGTGCGTCAGATCCAGATGCAGCGCCCCACGCACGCCTTCGATGAACTTGAAGTTCATTTGGGACAGATCGTTGTTCAGCATCAGCGTGACGATCCGGGTCTTGTCCATCTGGAAGGCCAGAACGGTCAGATCCATCATCAGCTTCATGTGGTCTGGTATGTTCTGGGGAATTTCATCCGCAGGGCGCGGCATGTTGGGCTTGGTGAGTGTTGGTCTCCAGCCTTCCAGGCGCTCCTGTTTGGAAGCGTTATCGATGCGCTTCTCGATATCCCGGATGGATTCGAGATATTCATCCAGCTTCTTGCGATCGCCCGAGCTGACTTTGGGCTGCAGCGAATGCGCCTCATCCAGGACTGCGTCCAGAATGCTGCGGTCGAGCTTGCGGCCCTTCCCGTCTCCTACCAGTTGATCGAAAGTCCGCGCCGGGTAGATTTCTTTGGTAGCTGGCTTGGTGGGAGAAACCCACGAAACCGACGACCCATAGAGCATCGACAGCCCGTCCTCGAGACGCAGTTCGTTCGGTTCGATGCCCAGCGCGATGCTGGGAACAGGCGTGTGATGTCCAATACTCCTCGCCAGCACCTGGTCCATGCTGGTACCCACACGAATGTCGTTCGCATCCAGGCTGACCTGCGCTCCCGAGAGCATATTCATCCTGCCCAGATGGGGGCTCGTCGACGAAAGCGCCGACTGATGATACAGGCCTTTAATGAAGATCAGATCCTCGCGAATCGCTGCCAGCGGAGCGGCTGAAGGGCCGAATTCTATTGACTCCCCGCTGCCCTTTGCCCACCAGTTCGCAGGCTTTATCCCGTTCGAAAAGAACATAAAGCCGAAACGCACAGGCGGCTTATTGAGGTTCGTCACCTCCGCCGGAGTGCCATCCTGCGCTCCGAAGAGCGGCAGCGACTCCAGCCACGGCAAGGCCAGGGCAATGCCCGCCCCTCTCAGAAAATGGCGTCTCGAAGCCTGTTGGAGCTGTTTCTTATTCTTCATTGCCTGCCTTGTCAAACCTTATCAAATTTGTTGCGATCTTCACTGGCGCAGGGTGAGGCTTATCGCCTGGATTTTCCTGCCGGGTTTGGTGATTGCGGAACTGATCGCTCGTGACGATTGCCGTCACGAGTTCCGAAAACCTAGTGTCCCCGCCATGTGCGTTCATTTGCTCGATCAGGGGCTGGTCTGAAGCCAGCACCGTGCGTCCGAACGCGTAGCCGAGCAACTTCCAGGAGAGTGTCCGCCGAACCAGCGCATCTTTCGACTGCAGGTAATCGAGCAGCCCTTTCACTCCCGCGATCTCCGTCTTGTCGGACAGCGTTCCCGAGTCTTCGATGGGCTTGCCGTCCGGATACTGTTCGCGCCAGCGACCAGTAGAGTCGTAATGCTCCAGCGAGAAGCCCAGCGGATCCATGCGCGAATGGCAGTTGGCGCAGGTGGCATTCCGTTTGTGCGCCTGCAAACGATCCTTTACGGAAAGCCCGCCGAAGAGCTTGTCATCGGCCGGGATAGAGCCGGCATCTGCCGGAGGGGGCGGAACCGGCGTGCCCAGCACGCGCCGAAGTATCCAGTCGCCGCGCTTCACAGGACTTGTTCGAAGGGGTGCGGAAGTGGAGGTCAGTACCGCTCCCAGGCGAAGCAGTCCGCCACGCTGAAACTCGGTGGCACCGTCCACCCGTTCCACATCACCTGTGGACTTCACTTCCTTCTTTACTCCGTAATACTTTGCGAGCGGCTTGTTGAGATAAGCGTAGTCGGCGTAAAGCAAATCGCGCACCGGTCGGTCATCCCGAATCACATGCTCGAAGAACGAAACCGCCTCGTCGTACATGGACTCCTTCACCTCCTGAGTGAACTCCGGGAAGCGGCTGGTATCAACGCCTTTGTATTGGTCGAAGTGATAGAAGCCGAGCCACTGACCAAAAAATTCTGTCGACAGGCGACGCGCTTTCGGGTCGGCAAGCATACGCTTCACCTGCATCCGGAGCTGCTGCGGGTTGCTCAGTTCGCCAGCGCCTGCGGCCCGGCGCAGTTCGTCGTCGGGAATGGAAGCCCACAGAAAATAGCTCAGGCGCCCGGAAAGTTCCCAGTTCGTCAGCGGTTTGGCCGGTGAGAAGTTGGCGACAGGCCTTACCATCGCCGACTCGGCCGGTTGTTCCAGTCGATACAGGAACTGCGGCGCTACCAGAATGCGGGTAATCAGCGCGCGAATCGCATTGCGATGATCCGCATCGGTGGCGAGCGTCCTCTGATAGAACGCCCGCAGGCTCAGCTTTTCTTTCTCGGAAAGTGGCCTGCGCCAGGCCCGGCTGGCAGATTTCAGGCAGTCTTCCACCTGCCCCGGCTGGGCCGCAACTTCGGCGGCCAGGGCGGCTTTGTATTCCGCGTAGATTCGGCTGAAATACTTGCGCGGCTCCGCTGGCATCGCGTCAATCTCAGCTTTGGTCAGAGTGCCAAGGTGTTTCCCTTTGAGATCCACATGATACTTTTCGGCGAGCAGGTCACCATAGTTGTTGTGGTATTCGAACGACGTGAAAAGGTCATTCCAAGCTTCGTTCAGCCGGAGCAGGGTCGCGTCATCCAGGAGATGTTCAGTGACGAATCTATCATCGCGGATGTACTTGACCTTTCGAATGTAATCATCATGCTCGGGCACGTTGTAAGTCGGATCGAACGGCTCTGGCGCCGGATCTTTATCGGCTGGCGTGGGTTCACTGTTCGAGTTGGGAGGCAGATTAGCGAGGTACTCCCGGACTCCCGTTCTGAACGCCTTGTAAGCCGCACTCTGCGGGTCGGCCAGAAGCGCCCGGTTTTGCTTCCCTCCACGTGGATTCGGCGTATCCCGGTCGGAGATCAGAAGCCGGAAAACCTGATTCCGGTCGCTCCCAAGCGATGCCTCCACCTGCAGGTCAAAGCCGGACATACCGGCAGGCACGGGCACCTGAAAGGAAACGGAGCCTTCCGATGCAAAGTCGTTCGGACCCATCTGGCTGCCATCCGGGCTCTTGCCGAAGTTGAGTTTTGCGGCAGCCTCCGGGCCGAGCACCTGCTGCAGTGGCATCGGAGGCTCTGTGGGTGCGGCAGTTCGCGCAAGTGCCGCGGCCTTGATCGCGGCTGCGTCAGCTGCTGTCTGGCCACCGGGAGCCGGCGTAACCGGGGCAGCTGCAGGCGCCGGTCCCCTGCCGGGACCTGTCTTTCTATACGCCACCATGGCGTTCCGCCAGATAACAACCGGCTTCTCGGCCGGATGTGCATTCAGGGCATCCACATTCAGATAAATAGTCGCAGGCCCTGGAGGAGGTGGGGTACCCCGACCCGCTCCGGGCCCACGCCCGCCGCCTCGGTTGAACCTGAAAGCATGCGTAGCTTCGGCCTTCAGTGAAATGTCATTGAAAACCAGCGGATCTTCATCGCCGGCGCCGCCCGCCGCCGCATCTCCTCTGGCGAAAAACCAGGACGGCCAGAGAGTAACTGCCTTCTGCACTTCCAAACACCCGGCGCGCACCGCCGCGTCGGTCGCCTTAAAGTCAGGACCAGGCGCGGGCAACTTCTGCCATTTGGAAACGGCATCCGATGAGGGGTAGCCTACCGTTTGCGAATTGACCACCGTCCAGATATGCTGCGCAAATTTCGCACTCACGCCTTCACGCTTTGCCAGTTCAGTCAAAGTGACGTTGGCTTCTCCGAGAGCAGCCCGATGCTTATAGCGCCAAGCCGCATAAAATACTTTTCCGTACTTTTCGAGGCCAAACGGGGAACCGCCTTCACCCGATACTGTGCGGAAGCCGTTCGCAGCGTAGATGTCCTTAATTCGCGTGATAGCCGAGAGCTCGAACCCGGTTTTACCCGGATCCGCGAAAAAGTCCAGCGGGGCAGTCCCGATAACAGCGTGATCGGCCACGATTTTCGCGGCTGCCAAATACCGTTCCAGGTTCGCATCCTGCATGAACTGCACATCGCCGAAGTTCGTGAATCCCTCGCCGCCTACTGAATCGCTGGAAGCATCAATTCCCAGGTCGAGCGTCAGCCCCGTCAGATCCTGAATCGTATAGGCGTATTCGCCGCTGGTCAGCCGCCGGACGGTCACCCGCCCCGGGTCGCCCGCGTGCTTCTTTATAAACGAATCCAGTTCAGAGCGGACCCAGGTCACGGCCTCATGGCGCTGGTCGTCGCTGGGTTGCGGCAAGCCCTTGGGAGGCATCTTGTTTTGATCCAGGGCCGCGATCACCCGTTCCCACTGCTGGAAATTCTCGCCTGGAGAGCCGTGACTCGTCAGCTGTTCAAGATTGATCCCCGCAGTGGATGCACTCTTGCCGTGGCACTGGAAACAATACTTCTGAAAAGTCGCGACTGCGGCGGGAGCGGGTGGATCCGCCGCCCGTGCCGGTCCGGCAGTGCCTCCCAGCGTTACTCCTATGACTGTGAGCAAGGCGCAGCCCGAAATCGCAATGGTCGCTTGCCGCCTGTGTTTGCCCGGTTCCTGGTTTGTCACGACTTTCATGCTAGACATAGTCTATATAAATCCGAACCGCGGAATGACTGGCCAAAAGGCAGGTAGGCAGGCACGCATCCAGCTAATTGCCGTGTCAAAGGGTGCTGCAGAGTCCGGTTGGGAAGACGGAGCCGGACTATCACCTACCGTTGAAAAAAGCCCAAACCGCATGCGGGATCCGGTATGGCGGG
>JAUZEU010000421.1 GCA_030838885.1 Bryobacterales bacterium
GCACTTTGAAATTCGGATGCACAGGCCCCCAGAAAGGCGTCAGCGCCCAACGCGTTCCCTTCGAATCTTCCCAACTCGCCATGGATCCCCAGATGCCTGCCGACGCGAAGTTCACCTCTTCATTGCAAATCAGAGGCGTGCGATAGAGGGGAGTCTGATGGTCTTCGCCGCCGGCATTTTTGGTGTCGAGAAGATACACGCGGCATTCCTTGCTGGCCGTGACCATCAGTTCCTTGCCCTTGTAGGTGAAGATGGCGGGCGTGACCTGGAAATCCAGATCGCGCTTCTGCAGCCAGGACCAGTTAGAGGGAATGAAGTAGTCGGCTATCTTCAGTTCGTCGCCAAAGATCTTGCCACCCACCAGACCATTGCCGTAGGTCTGAGCTTCCTTTTCATACCGACCGTCGCCCGTGGGAGCCCAGGCCACTCCGGTTGAATCGATCGCCGCTCCCGTTCGTCCCCACAGGCCGCCGCTCTTCGGATTGGCGGCGAGCACCTTGTGGGTAGGGTCATCCAGCCGCATCGCCCAGATCTGGTTCGGATTGCCGTGGCAACCCTGTGCCGTTGTCGTATAGATTGCGTTGTTCCACAGGTTCAGTGCATAGGCTTTGGAATTGGCGCCCAGAAATTTGACGGGCTGGGATAGTTCTTCGCCATCCGCGGCGTTCAGCGTGTGCAGTTGGCCATCGCCGGCCAGTGCGTAGACCGGGCGCTGCCCGTTCGCATTTTCGGGGCCAACAACCGGGGTGGCAAGCGCGCCTTCCGGGCACAGAGGATCGTCATTCCCCACTCGCACATTGGTGGGTGTGGGGTAATCGAAATGTTTCTTCCAGATCAGGGTGCCGGCCACTGCATCAATCGCATAGACGTTGTCGGAGATGCCTGAGACGATCAGAACCTGCTTCGTGCCTGCCGAAGTCTTGAGCTGATCGATGATCAGCGGAGGAAACAGCGAGTGCATCTGCTGCGGCTGGTTATCGAGCTGCAGTTTCCAGAGAATCTGCATGTTCTTCACGCTGGAAGGCGAGAGGAGATGTTCGTCCTTCTGCCATGCGGTACGCTGCGGGTTGCCGCCATCGGTCAGCCAGTCGGCGGAATAGAGCGGCGTGCAGGCACATGCCGTCGCGAGCACGGATGCCATCAAAGAAAAATGTAGTTTTCGCATTGGCTTTTCCTTATCCTATTTCCCGGTTAGCTGCGGTTGTTCAGCAAGGAAGCCCAGGCTGTAAACCAGATTGTCATGGGTCGTGAAGTAGATCCGGCGATTCGCTACTGCCAGACCTGCCCCGTGCGAAAACGTGGACGCCAGATTGCCACTCGAATACAGCTCCTTGCCGGACGCGCCATCCAGAACGTAGAGCACCGCGCGACCCGCCATCTTCTGCTTTTCCGAAACACTGTAGAGCGACCCGTTCTCCTTCGCCTGCCGTGCCGATTCTCCAGTTGAGAGGGCGAACACAAGGCCGTTTGCAGTGACCACCGGGGCCGGCGCCATCATGTCGCGCGATGCCCAGGCGGGAGCGAGAACTGGCTTGCCATCGTGATCTTCCACGCGGAACGCCACGATGCTGCCGTTCGTGGCGGCACCGTTCGTGACACCGAATTTGGCCGCACCCGCAGCCGGGCCCCACAGCGAGGCGTATATCCAGCGGGTATTGCCGTTCTCTGCATCTTCCCAACTGGAGAACGTTCCCCAAAAGCCATTGCCGGAAAACTTCGAATCCGGGCTCGCAATCGGCTCTGTTTTGGAAAGCGGCGTATGATGATCCGCTCCGCCCAGCGATTTCGAGTCGAGCAGATAAACCCGTCCGTCCCGGCCTGAGGAGACGATAACATCGCTGCCCTTCCAGGTGAATACGACGGGCGTTACGCCTGGTGTCGGAATACCCTTCGTCACCGGCTGCGCAGTGCCTGAGGGAGTGAAGTAATCTTTCGCCTTCAGATCTTTCGAGAAAGCAATAACGCTGTCGTTATACTGCCCGGCCATCTCGCCAGTGCCGTCCGGAATCTGTGCGTACACCGTGCCATCCGCGCCAATCGCCGTGCCGCCGGAACCCGCCGCGCCGCCGCCATTCAATGCGACGGACGAAAGTTTATGGTCGTCCGTGGAAAGATCCAGAGCGTAGAGACCGTTCGCATTGCCGCCACAGTTGTCCTGGGTAGCTCCGTAGACCACACCATCATTCACGTTCAGACTGCTCACCTTCGCGTTCGCAGGGACAAAGGGGATGGGCGCCGATCTGTCTCCGCCCGTGGACGAATTGAGGGCGTGCAGGTTGCCGTCTCCCCCGACTGCCGCGAAGTTTGCTCCGCGTCCGAAGTTACCAGCTGCAAATAGCGGAGGATTTGCGTCGCGCCCCGGTGCAGCCGCTGAGGCTGCTGCAGCGGCTGGCCCGCGCGCTGCGACAGCCGGAGTGCCCGGTGCCCCGCGTCCACGACCGGCACCCGTTGGCCCGCGACCAGCTGCCGTGCTGCTGCCTGCCATCGCCAGTGCGGCAGTCATGCCACCTGGACAAACGGAAGTCGGAGCAGCCTGCGGCTTATCGGCCTTGTAATCGAAATGAACTTTCCAGATGAGCCTGTTCAGGTCAGCGTCCACTGAATAGATGTTGTCGCCACTGCCGCCGAAAACCAGCATTTCTTTGAAGCCGAGGTAAGTAATCAGCATGCCGTTGATTAACGGCGTGCCCAGAGCCTGCAGTCCTTTTACCTGATTGTCAGCCTTGTACTTGTAAAGAGGCTCGATCTTCCCTGCGTTCTCTTTTGTGAATGCCTTTTCCGTCTTCGCCCAGCCATCCCGTTGGGGGTTGCCGCTCTGGCTTGGCCAGTCTGCAGCCCATAAAACGGCACAGGCTATGGCAGCCGACAGGGCTATCAATGAGAACTTTCGCATGCAGTGACCTTCCTTTGGTCCGGTATAAACGTTAATTGAAACGACTCAAGTCTGGGGTGGAGTATATCACGCGGCAAGGGGAAACCACGCCCGAATTGCTCGGGCGCGTCGGCGTGCGGAAAGGCAGGATTTTCGCGATTCGTCTACTGAAACGCGAGGCGGGCTTTCTTCCCTTCGACTTTCTTGAAATCGAGGCCGGGAACCTGCTTTAAATCGTCAATCGACTTGAAATTGCCCTTGTCCGTCCGGTACTGAATCACGGCTGCCGACTCAGCCCGTGTCAGGCCCAGCGCGGCTTCCAGTTCAGCCGGGGAGGCGTTGTTGATATTGACTGGCTTGGCTGCTTCCGGGCCGAAGTTCGTCACAAGGTACTTGAGGATGGACTCATATTCCTCGTCAGTGCCTTCTGACCCCATGCTCACCATCTTCGAAATAGTCTCTTCCCAACCGGTACGGCTTTGCCGCAGAGAAGCCGCCTGCTCCGCAGCGTGGCATTTGCCGCAAACCTTCACGGTCTCATCGTGGCCAGGTCCCGTTGGCAATTGCGCCTGAGCCACAGCGGAGGAGGTGGAAAAAGCTATCAGACCGATGAAACTGTAGAGCAAAGAATGCCGCATAGATTTACCCGCTTTCAGGATAGCGCGGTCCGGCTACGCTTTGGCCGGCTCGGCCAGCTCAGCGGGACGGCCCTCGATTCCGACAGTGGTGCCGGGCTTGTTGTAGGGTACGCGAACGTACGCCAGACCGTATGCCCGGCCGTCAGCGTCTATGCCTGCGGAGGTGACTTCGCCTGCTTCCTTCCCACCCGCAAACAGCTTCATTCCCGGCTTAACCGGGGCGGGACCCTCCGTTGCATGCGTCTCCACGTGGAAGCCCATTAACTGTTTGTTGACATGGCCCCGCGACCTGATCCGCTCCACAATCTCCTGGCCAAGATAGCACCCTTTCTGAAAATGGAGCGCGTGCATCTGCTGGGTTTCCTGCGGCAGCGTGTTTTCCGTAATATCCTGGCCAAAACGGGGCTTGAAGTGGCGTAGCCGGACCTGTTCCGCGTCCTCGGCAGTGGCTGAGACAGCGCCGGCCGTTTTCAGTGCCGTGTCGGCGTCGGTTTTTGCGGCGATCGGCCCGTAGATCCGCAACCCCGGAGCGCCGGTCGACGAGATCACGGCCACTATGAATTGCCCCCACGCGGAGTGTGCGTACGCCGGGCCCGGCGCGGAAATACCGGCGCGCTCCGCAACAGTGAATGCGTCCGGACCTTCAAGTCCCAGACAGAAAGTCTCGTCGGTTATGTCTTCCAGCGTCACGTCATCGGCAATGATGAAGCGGTCCAGATGCTCGTACACCAGAGTTCGGGTTTCAGGTTCCGTATCGAGCAGGAAGTGATCTTCGAGGCATAAAACATACACGTCAGCCTGAATCCTCCCCTGGGCATTCAGGAAGAAAGCGTACAGGCCGTCGCCGGGCTGCAACTGCTGGACGTGGTTCGTGGTCATCGCGTGCAGCAGCCGCGCACGGTCCTCTCCTGTCACGCGGATTCGCCCTCGCGCCGAGAGCTCCAGAAGGCCCGCGCCGCCCGTCAACGCCTGATATCCGGGAGTGCTCATTGCGTTCGAAGCCAGTTGAGAACCGCCGACAGGATCACAATCACCACGCCGCTGATCGCGACGCCTGTCAATTGCCGGGCGCGCTTTGCATTCGCGGGACGTATAACCAGAATCGATACCGCGAGCACATGCAATGCCAGCAGAAACTTCACTCCGATGACTGCGTGATACTCCGGCGGAAGACCGCCGCTTCTCCAGCGAATGTAGTTGTAAATACCGGATATCAGCAATCCGACCACGCTGAAGAGCACCGCCGGACGCCAGGTGGAAGCTACCGCGTCATCCGCCGTTCGCTGCGTTTCCTCGCCTAATATGGCGAGGGCCGGCATCACGCCGAACCGCCATGCGAGGATTCCCCCGAGCAGCGTTATCGCGGAAAGTATATGCAGGATCCGCATCAGAATGTTCAGGGTAGCCATCACGTATCAATGATGAGGGATGGGTTAGGCTGGTTGCAATGAGGAAGCCGAACATGGGACAGGCGCACCCCCGGCCAAGTCTCTTTCCGGAAGTCAGGAATGAGGAACAGTCCCAATGATTCATGAAGTTCTGCCCGTGGGCCTGCTCCAGTGCAACTGCTCTGTTATCGGCGATGAGGTCAGCCACGAAGGGATCGTCATTGATCCCGGCGACGATATTTCTGAAATCGTGAAGATCCTGGAGCGTTATGCGCTCAAGGTGAACATGATCGTGGTTACCCACGCCCATATCGATCACATCGGCGGCGCACACAAACTGCGGGATCTCACCGGAGCTCCGGTCTACATGCATCAGGACGACTCGTTCCTTGCCTCCAGTCTGGAGATGCAGGCAGGCTGGCTCGGTTGCGAGACTCCGGAAAATCCAGGCATCGATACTCCTGCGAAGGAAGGCGACACCTTGCACGCCGGCGCAATCGCAGCCCAGGTTTTGCACACCCCGGGGCACACGCCGGGCAGCATCTCTTTGTTTATCCCGGATGAGAAAAAACTGATATCCGGTGACACTCTGTTTCAGGGCAGTGTTGGGCGGACTGATCTGCCCGGCGGCGACTCCCGCCTGATCGCCAGTTCGATTCGCGGCAAGCTTTACACATTGCCGGACGACACCGTCGTCACACCTGGCCATGGCGGCGAAACTACCATAGGCCGGGAGAAGACTTCTAATCCCTTCGTGAGGCCATAGTGACTGAGGCCGGGCTTTATAAATTCATCGCCGCGCAAACGCTCGCTGTAGTTTCATCCACAGGTCCGGGTGGCGCGCCACAATCGGCATTAGTTGGAATAGCGGTAACCCTGGATTTGCATGTCGTCTTCGATACCCTGGAGCAATCCCGCAAGGCGCAAAACCTGATCGCCAGACCCGCATGCTCACTCGTGATCGGGTGGACCGGAGAGATTACGGTCCAGTTCGAAGGCCTCGCTGATCAACACAAGGCGGATGAGGAGGGCGATTGGAAGGACCTGTACTTCACGGCCTGGCCAGATTGTCGTGACCATCTGAAATGGCCGGGTATCACCTACTTCGTGGTTTCACCCA
>JAUZEU010000429.1 GCA_030838885.1 Bryobacterales bacterium
GCCTCTCCGATCCATGCCACGAAGAATGGATCGTAGATACCTGCCTCTGATCCTGGTCCGCCAGCAATGATCAAGGTGTCAATCAGACCGTTGATTTAAATGATGGGCACGGCGTCTGTGAGCGCAATCGTCGGTGGGCTTGCAGGGTACGTTCAGGACTCGGAGAGCCTATGATCACGTCGTAGCCTTCCGTATTCGAGAAGACCTCAGGCGGCCCGTGACATCGAGAACCTGGACCGGCGGCGGGCCGACTATCACCACTTTCCGTATGACAACGATTCCAGATAGAGCATTCTGCCACATGTCCTGCATTGCGGCATTTGCCTCGTCGCGGTCCGGCTAAGCCGCCGTACCCGGCCCTATGCCGGAAATGTGCGTGCGATTAACATATGGGCTGGAAATCACTGATTCCCACGCGAGGTGGCGTCGCTGCATTTTATTCATTTCTCAGTAACCTAAATCGATTCCAGGTGAGCTTAACCATCGAGTTTGTCGTGCTTTCAGAATAGTTTGTAGTATGCCGTCCCGCTTCGTTCCTCAGTCTGCCTCTGCTGCTACTTCATGCCCGGCACGATCGATCTGGGCGAGGTATTCCCCGAGGTTTTCGAGAATCCGCGCCGTACTGACCTCGATGCGCATCTGGAGCAACGGGTCCAGATCGGCTCGTGTTCACGGTGTGGATCATTCCGCTGCGCCCGGACCCCACCGCAAGGCTTGTCTATAAAGAGCTGTGGATGTCGTCGGGAAGCAGTCTGGTGATTTTCAGCGATGGATGTATCGAGGTCCAGAACAGGGCACAGGAAGAATTCTGCGACGAGCGTTTGATTGCCTGCTGTAGAACCATCGCACCCGGGATCGGTGCAGAAGAATGGCCGGAAGACTGATGCAGGCAGTCGCGAGAGTGGTCAACCGGAACCGGGCCGTTCGACGACACAACTGGCGTTGTAGTTGATGTCGCGGTTAAACGCTATTGAGGCGCTATCAGGACAGCACTGGCAGGATGACGTCACGACTCAGACCGAATTTGTTGAATTCGTGTTGAAACGACGTGGCCAATCCAACGTGAGCCGCTGGCAGTCCGAATGCAGAATACACAAGCGGATTGAAGGAGAAACTCATGAACGTGCAACGTAAGATATTCGCTTCCGTCGGGATCGTGCTCTTGGCTGCGAGCGCCTCATTCGCACAGCAGGTGAAAACTGATTATGATCGCGGCACGGACTTTAGCCAGTATAAAACGTATTCTTGGGAAAAGGTCCAGACACAAGACCCTTTATGGGTCGACCGGATTAAGGCAGCCGTCAACACTGCCATGGCAAGCAAAGGCTGGACACAGGTACCTTCCGGGGGCAGCGTCGCGGTTGTAGCTATGGAGGTAACCCGGAACCAGCGTACTCTCGACACATTCTACAACGGTTTCGGCGGCGGCTGGCGCTGGGGAGGTGGATTCGGAGACTCAACTACCACCGTTAACACCTACAAGGTCGGTACGTTAGTTGTCGATCTGTTCGACGCCACCAGCAAGAAACTCATCTGGCGGGGATCGTCGACTGACACCCTTTCCGACAAATCCGAGAAGAACATCAAGGCTCTTGATAAGGGCGTTCAAAAGATGTTCAATCATTTTCCTCCAAACGAGAAGTCGAAAACATAGGTATATGAGCATCAAGGAGAAGTTATATGAAACGCATTTTTCAGCAGGGTATGGCCCTGTTCCTGTCCTGGTGCCTACTTCTCGCTGGCGCTGGAAACGGGTTCGGGAATCAGGGCAACGAAGCTTCGCAGCCGCCTCAGCCAGCGCAACAATCCCCGGAGCCGCCACAGGCGGCGCAACAAAGTCCTGAGCAATTACAGCAACTGGTAGCGCCCATAGCACTGTATCCGGATTCGCTGGTTGCGCAGATCCTGCCGTGCGCAACTTATCCGGACCAGATAATTGAGGCCGAGAAATGGATGGAACAAAATAAGAGTCTTCAAGGCGAACAGCTGGCTGCGGAGGTAGACAAGCAGCCCTGGGACGCGAGCGTCAAGGCTATCACGCAGTTTCCTGCAGTCCTGGCGAACATGAGCGGTAATCTTGCCTGGACGTCCGAACTGGGCGACGCCTATGTCAACCAGCAGCAGGATTTGAGTCAGGCGATTCAGACCATGCGGGAGCGGGCCAAGCAGGCTGGAAATCTGAAAACCACGCCTCAGGAGAAGGTAGATACAAAGGGAAAGACGATCGTCATTCAACCCGCCGAGACCAACGTGGTTTACGTACCGCAATACGATCCCTGGCTGGTTTACGGGGCTCCGTTGGCGATGTATCCCGGGTGGTATCCATATCCAGGGCTCTTTCTCGACGGCCCGGGGATCGGTTTCGGACTGGGCTTCGGCATTGGGCTGTTTGGTGGCTTTGGCTGGGGTTGGCACAATTGGGGATTCGATTGGCACCACGGCGGGAGAGTCGTCTACAACCACAACACGTATATATCGCGCAGCAGGACTATCGTCAACCACAATAGCTTTCATGCGGGTGGAAACAACTTCGGTCATGGAGCCGGCAGAAGTTTTGGCGGGCATGAAGCCTTTCATGGCTCCACAGGCGCGCATTCCGGTGCGTTCGGCGGCTTCAGCCATGGCGGTGTTGCCCACGGCAATTCCTTCCGGGGACAATCCAGCTTTGGCGGGTTCCACGGCGGGGGAGGAGGCGGGTTCCATGGCGGGGGAGGCGGCCACGGGGGCGGCCACAGATAGTTCGAACGAGGTGACTAACCATGAGACAAAAAATAACGAAGATTCCAATGATTCCTCTGGCCGTCCTTCTGACATGGGCAACCGCTAGCGTACACCCGGGTCTGGCTCAAGAACCTCAGCCGACGTTTTCCTCGGCCGCGCAGGCAGGTCAGAGCCTGCTCCAGGCCGCGCAGCATAACGACGCGCAGGCCATCGCAAAAATCGTGGGCGGACCGACGGAGCTTGCCTCTTCACATGACGATGCTCAGGACAAGCTCGACCGCAAGCTGTTCGTCCAAAAATATCAGGAGATGCACCGCTTCGGTCGCAATGCCGACGGATCTTCAATCCTGTACATTGGCGCCGAGAACTGGCCGTTCCCGGTCCCGATCGTAGAGAAGAAAGGGGCGTGGCGCTTCGATTCGGATGCCGGTCAGAAGGAGATACTGTACCGGCAAATCGGCGAAGACGAACTCACGGCGATTGCTGTCTGCCACGATTTCGTCGCCGCAAAGCACAACCGTGCAACACCGGACATCGCAGACGCGGACAGCGATCTTGCTGCCAGGTTGGCTGCCAAAGCGCCAAGCCAATCCAGTGACGGCGAACCCATGCAATTCCGTGGATACTACTTTCGCGAACTGCCGATGCGGCAAACAAATGAAACTCGCCAGGAAACCGGAAAGAAGACGGCTGGCAGATTTGCGATGATCGCCTATCCAGCGGAGTATCGGTCATCTGGTGTGATGACTTTTGTCGTCACGGATAGCGATGTTGTGTATGAAAAGGACCTCGGTGCAAACACCTCGGCGCTCGCGAGTGCAATGGCGGCATTTCGCAGAGATGCGACCTGGCACGCTGCGAATGAATAGGTGTTGAAGCATTTCGGGATACCCGCGCCGCAGGCGATCTTAGTCGCACGGCGGCGCGATTTACTTAATCCAGATTTACTTAATCCGGTTGTCATGCTTCAGCATCTTTGCTCATAATATCTCCCTGGCTTTCAGCGTTCGGTGTCGGGCAAAAGGGAACATCGTCGGCGCAAAGCAGATAGGGCCATAGTTGCCAACAGCAGAGTTAGTGCGAATCCATGTCCACCATGACACGCCGAAACATTGAGGCAGCGATAGAAGCAAGGTGACAAGACACGAGTTGACTGAGGCGGTCGGCACCCGATACATCACAACCAACTCGCCACTTCGAGCCTCGTCAGCTCTCCCGGTACGCCTATGTCTTGACGAGCGCTGAGCCGCATCTTCCTTGCAGGTGCGCAGTGGTTAGACAGGATGTCTGGTCGATCGGTGGACAACATTTGTATCGTACATTTGACGTTCTATCGCCCAAACAAGCGACTGCAGCGGGACATGCCTTCTTCTTTCAAGTTGCCTGCTCACATACTTCTTCCGCCGATCCGATTCGTGCCGGCCAGGCTCTTGGAGTCAGTCATCGAGAGCGAAACACGCACTCTGCTGAATTGATGCTTCGCATCTTTGATGGGTATCAACTGGTATGTGAACCTTGCGGCAGGAATACTTCACTCTAATTCCTGCCGGACAGAGCACAATGGCGGACGCTGCTTGAGCGGCTGACCGGCTCGCCAGTTCGCTTATACCTCGCCCGCATGGTCAACCGGTACGTCATCCCTGTGGACCCAAGCCAAGGAGGGGTCCGCTGCGCCACGACTGACGCACTGTGAGCCGTCTAGCCGAAGCAATCTTTTCACTTAAGAACAGGCGGTGTTCCAATTTGTAGCGGAAGGCGCGTCAATACCGCTTTCCGGGAACGGCACTGGGTGGGAACCGCGGCAGTCGCCACTATAGCTGGTCCGTTTCCCGCTGAACACGTGCGCCCGCCAATCATATGCACGAAACTGCGCCTCTCTGGAACCTCGCACCTGACCTGCGGACCGACGATCGCTTTGACCCCCTCCACCCTCGGGGATTGCTACAAAACATGGCAATGATCCGTTCTTTCCGACTGGCGTTAAACGCCGCCGTTCCCCCCGGATGTGGCTTGTCCTTCAGCGCGTCGTCCTCATGGCTCCGTCCGATTTCACGAACGGCTTTGGGAGTCAGTCTGACATTGGTCGCTGGTTCTGCCACAGCCTTGCCCTCACGCAAACTGGGGCAGGGCGAGCACGAAGACCACCCCAAGGGTTGATTCCCACTCTAAGGTTGAATTCCACCTCGAAGCGCAAGGCCACTTTGGCATGCGGATGTAGAGTCGGCGCCAGGCTCGCAGGACCAAGTACATAGCGATAACATTCTCGACTGACGTTGTAGAAAGACCTTCTTAAGCGGTCGAAGTCCTGGTGCATAGACTTCGCGAAGGCCAAAAATCTCGATCGCCAAGATTAAATCACGAATACATCGGAACATCTGCCGAGGTCGTTCGCGATCGAGGCAGGTCGCCGGTTCGACACGTGTCATCCCTGCGTCACTATTTGCGGGGTTCTTGCGACGCCAGCGTAATCGCTGCTTTTGATTCTCCGTGCGCCTGCGGCTGTCCGGACCCTAAGACGATTTTGGCGTTTGAAATGCATCCTCTAAGCTCAGAGACGCGGAAAACCCGGCACGTTGTCAAGATTGCAAGAATAGCCTCGGCGGACTTCGCAGGTTCCACGTTTCATTATTCTTCCCAAGGATGAGATCTATGGCTCTTACTAACACGCAAGAACGCGAACAAACTGAATTTTCTAATCGGCCCCAGCCGATCGACGGTAAGATGGGAGCAACTATCATTGGGCCCGCGAATCCTACACGTGAAGCCGAAAACCCGGACACACTGGTGCCGCCGCGGGCGGACCATGGCACAATGGCAAACCTGAGATGGTCGTTCGCCGACAGCCACATGCATTTATCGGAAGGCGGATGGGGCCGACAGACGACGGCTCGCGAATTGCCAATCGCCACTGAAGTTGCCGGCGTCAACATGCGGCTTACCGCAGGCGGGGTTCGCGAGATGCACTGGCACAAGGCGGCCGAATGGGCCTATATGCTTAAGGGCATGGCGCGGATTACCGCCATTGACCAGGATGGTCACACGTTCCAGGACGATGTCGGCGAAGGTGACCTGTGGTACTTCCCTGCCGGGATCCCGCACTCGATTCAGGGACTCGAGGGTGACGGCTGCGAGTTCCTGCTCGTCTTCGATGACGGCAACTTCTCTGAGGAGGAGACCTTTCTCCTTAGCGACTGGCTCGCCCATACTCCGAGAGAGGTTCTGGCCAAGAACTTCGGCGTGCCGCAGAGCGCCTTCGACGGTATCCCGCAGAAGGACCTCTGGATTTTTCAGGCGCCCGTGCCGGGTCCGCTGGCGTCGGATCGAGTTGCCGGCGCCGGGCCGGTTCCCAATTCCTTCAGTCACCGGATGCTCGCCCAGACGCCCATCCGCATGAATGGCGGAACTGTCCGAATCACCGATTCCTCCTTGTTCAAGGCGTCCAAGACAATTGCGGCGGCCTTGGTCGAAGTGGAACCGGGAGGCATGCGTGAACTACACTGGCACACGAATGTAGACGAGTGGCAATACTATATCTCTGGCCAGGCCCGGATGACCGTGTTCGCATCGCAGAACAATGCACGGACCTTCAACTTCCAGGCAGGTGACGTCGGCGCCGTGCCGTTTCCCATGGCTCACTACATCGAGAATATCGGTGCGTCGACGCTGCGGTTCCTGGAGATCTTCCGGAGCGACCACTTCGCCGACGTCTCGCTGGCACAGTGGTTGGCGTTCACGCCCCACGAACTGGTGCGGGCGCACCTGAACATCGACGAGTCGGTGCTCGCGAAAATCCCTCCTCGCAAAACGCCGGTGGTGGCCGGCTGAAGCGGCCAGTCCGTCCGCGACAGCTGCTGATGATGCGGTGAGCGCTGGTGGAGCCGCAACACTCGTGACACGCTGCGGTGCCTCAGAGCGTATGAGAACGGAAAACAGAGAGGTGCAATTTAAGTCATGCAATCCGAACCCGTTACAAAGTCCCACGATCAAGCCCTTGGGCCCAGGCTTCGCGACCTGCTGCTTAACGGGTTGACAGCTTCGTCGGGAGCTATTGACGCGATCAGCTTCCTTGCTTTGGGTAAGGTCTTCTCGGCCTTCATGACCGGTAATATTGCGTTTTTCGGACTAAGGGTTGCAGGAGCCTCCCATGCGCCCGGCGGAGTGGCTATCTTCGTCTCGATGGCCGCCTTCGCAGTGGGGGTGTACCTCACTACTCGTATCGTTATGGCTTCCGAAACCTCTGGCACATGGTCGCGTCGCGTGACGGTTGCGCTCGGCTTGTCATTGATCCCGCATGCTGTTTTCCTGGCCGTCTGGTTCGCGAGTAACGGCCAGCCATCGAATGACGTGGCACACTTGCTACTCGGCCTATGGGCGATCGCGATGGGGATGCAGAGCGCGGCAGTTCGAACGCTGCATGTGGACGGTGTGTTTACAACTGCTGCGACCGCGACCATCATATTCCTTGTGAGCGATATCGCTAACTGGTCCGCGACCGTTAGAGAGAGACGCCGGCTCGCAGGCGTTCTCGCCTCCTTATTCGTGGGCGCTACTGCGGGAGGTCTGCTGTTGGTTCATGCGCACCTCTATGCCCCGGTTCTGCCGTTCGTGATGACCGTCCTGACGGTCACAACGGCGTCGATCGTCTTGCGGGAGAAGACAACCGTTGGGAGTTCGACTCAGAGCCCACATGGGCGGTTCGCGCAAAACTGATCACCTGCAGGTTGGAGAAGACGCGCGACCTGGTTTTCGGTCTATCACACCCGCGTCAAGAGTGCTGGAGCATTCCTGAGAAGAGGGTAAGGCAACGATGAGGCAATTCCCGCATCGGATGAGGTTACGCCGCGGAGCACGTATCCTGCTGTCACAACTGCGCCACCTGTCGTAGGTTCCCGGGCAGGATCAGACAACTATCGCAAAGCCCGATCACAATGCCGACAAAGCTGGAGCAGCCGATAAACATTGGCTCTCCGCCAAAAACGGCCGACAGAACCCACTCTCCTCATTTTCCCCCACAGAGGTGAATCGAAACCAACGAGACGAACCTAACGAGAAGCTTGGCAGTTTTCCCGGATTCGTGATCCTTTTCGGCGTCCTGTGGACCCCTTCGAAACAACTATCCTGCCTGGACACATGACTCGCAGATTTGCCTGACCTGCTTCTTTTACCGCAGTACCTGGCGGTCGTGGCGTGCGTTGTCACGCCTGCCAGACTCGATTGTTTGGTGCGGCCCGCCATTCCAAATAACTCTTTTTGAAAAGCCCGGCGTAGAACACCGTCCACAGGCAGCCCACAATCAACACCAGGCCAATAAGGCCTTGGCGCAAGACCTTCATTCGTAAATCGAACATTCCGTTGTGTTGATCATTTTACGACAGCGGCTCGCAAATGCGCGTTTTAGAAGCAAGTCGGCTTCGATGTAGGGTGAAGGCCGGAAGGGCAGCCCCTGCGCTGTGCGAGCTGCCTATGCGGTTTCAGGTCTATCCTGCAGATGGACTCTTGATTGCTAGCAGCAGCTTTTCACGCGGCTTGCTGTTCCGTCGCTGTTCTCAGCAAATCCAGTCCACCTGATATTGACCTGTTCTCAGGTAAAGGCTTTTCTCTTTTATACCGCCTGCGGAACTGCGAAATCTTCCGCAAAAACCGGAAAATGACACGGTGAACTTCACCTGAGCTTCAGCACCACATTCTTCACCAGATCGTCAATGAACGCGTCCGTCTGGAGTTGCCCGATATTCACGCCTGAAGGATGGGCCGCGGAATTGCGCTTCCCAAGCTTTTCGTCCAAAATTTTGTACACGTCGCTGCTGATGATCCCGCCGTCTTTAGCGATGGTAAGCACCTGGCTCTCCTTCAGTTCCGCGCCGAAATCATGCATGTTGGCAATCGCGAGATTCCTCTTCCTGTGCTGGCCGGGAAAGGAAATCAGCCACCGCGCGTTGAATTCAGCCAGCTTCTCCTGCAGGATGAAGTCGCAGAGGTGGTGATAGGGGAGATTCAATGTTATGACGATGGCGGCCCTGAAAGCGCCGTGCTTGTAGCAGATGAGGGCCTCATCCAGATACGTGCGCTCGGCAAGATCGGGGATCTGCGCGGGCAGCGTTGCAAGCAGCGCGGTGATCATGACGGTGTGGCCCTTCTCGGCATAGAGCGCGTCCAAAGCCGCGCGCGGCCTTGCGGAAAGGCGATATCTCGAGGCGTGCTTCAGGAATTCCTTGCTGCTGTCGAGATTCTTGAAATAGCCGCTGAACGAGCTGGGCAGGAGAAAATGTAGGCCATCATAGCAGCGCCTGATGTCGGCTGGCGGGAAAGACGTCAGGTTTTTATGGGCGTGCAGATACCATGCGAGGATCTTGATCTTCTCGGGATGTCCCTTGTCGATGAACCCCGGTATCGCCGCTTGCAGGTCGGCGAGTTCCATAAAGCTTATTCCGTGGTGCTATTTAAAGCTTCGGCCGCTTCAATGCCGAGGTCGGTGAGCTTCCACGTTTTGCGGCTCGGTTTTTGGGTTCTTCTGGGCCGCGCAGGCTTTCCATGGCACCTCGGAAACGTTAAGTTTGAAGTCGGGCAGGAACTTCAGAGGCGAGGGTTTGCGCGGCGGAGAAGGTTGCGTGGTGACAGACTCTTCCTGTTCCGTTTCGGCCTCGGTGTCGAAGCTTCCGAAGTCTTCCGCGTCCTCGTTTGGAGTGCTGGCGGCCGAAAGCTCCTTGGCATGGACGGGCGCACGGCGCACCTGCTGCGGCGTAGGGAGTATCGCTCCGAAGGCGGGGTTGAGCGCGTCGAAGCCCCGTTTCAATGTTTCGCTCGATCCTTTCAGCTTCAACACGACCACCATCAGCTCTTCGTCAGCGTCGCCGACATTCTTTGCAGACGCCGGATTTCCTTTGTCGTTTCGGGCCGTCCAAATACCTCTGAAAGATTATCGCAGCTCCGTGTACGGTTTAACACAATGAGCTCTGGCCGTAACCGCGCGGCCTATAAGGTCGCCGAAGTCGAGAACGACAAGGTGCCGGAGACGGCGCCAGTGTAAAAATTCCGGCGTCGGACGCTATGGCTTGGGTGAGTGATGGTGACAGTGCTTGACGCGACTGCGCGGGGGAAAGATCGTTTTACACCAAATCCGCACTACAAACCCGTGAAGTGGCGGGAAACCGAGTGAAGCAGGATGAAAAACGCTTTTCCGGTGGCGTTCCCGCTGACGGGGGAGGTTTGGAATGCGAACGCCTGAGAAATTGCTATCTTGTTGAGAATATGGCGGAAGGGGTGGGATTTGAACCCACGGTACCCTTTCGAGTACGCCAGTTTTCAAGACTGGAGCATTCAACCGCTCTGCCACCCTTCCGCATGAGGAAACGGTTTTCAAGACCGGCGCATTCAACCGCTCTGCCATTCCTCCGCCTTCTATCTTAGCGGATGAAACTATCTCCGGATTTATCGGCAGGTGAGGCCCAACAGCCACTGTGGGAATACGGCTCATCCAAACTCCCTTGGCCAGGCATCGCCACCCCGGGAACCTGTTAACCTGAAAGCAGTTCCTAACGTCGTGCGTTTTTCATTGGCCGATCCGCAATCCGAGCAGGGAAATCCTTCTTCCCCCAGCAAAATTGAGCAACGGGACGATCCTAAATTCGCGTCCGCCAAGATGGCGGCGTTTCAATATACTGCTGTCGGCATTTTCCTGTTTCTCGTCACCGGATTTTGGGAACTGCAAATCAAAAGCCCCGAAATCTACAACGAACGTGCCGAGCGCAATCGCATCAAATCGCTGCCTCTGGTTGCCCCCCGGGGCAAAATCCTCGACCGTGACGGGCGGGTAATCGTCGACAATCACTCCTCCTGGAAGCTGATTCTTTCCCGCGAAAACCTCAAAGAAGAGCACCTGCATGAAATCGCGGATGGCCTCCATCTCGACTATGACGACCTCATGAAAAAGGTGGCGCGCTACCGGCGCCGCCCGAAATACGAGCCCATCATTATTAAAGAGCAAATGACGCCTGCCGATCTGGCTTTCGTCGATTCGCACCGTGATCCGGAGACTTTTCCGGAAATGGAGTTGATCCAGTCCCAGAGCCGGTTATACCCGGAAAACGGAATTCTGGCGCACATGATCGGTTACACAGGTGAAATCAGCGAGTCCGAACTCGACAATCCGGATTACGCCAAATATAACCAGGGGCAGATCATCGGCAAGACGGGCATCGAAAAAGAATACAACGATATTCTGCTGGGCGTGGACGGAGAACGCCGGGCAATTGTGGATAACCTTGGCCGCGAGCGTGAAGTGCTGGACAATGTAGCTGCCAGGCCCGGCAAGAATCTGCAACTGACCATCGACCTGGATCTTCAGGTTGTGGCTGAACTGGCCCTTGGCGACAAACGCGGCGCCGTGGTGGCGCTCAATCCAGCTAACGGCGAAGTGCTGGCAATGGCCTCGCGCCCTAGTTTTGACCCCAACAAGTTTGCTGTCCGAATCAAATCTTCTGATTGGCGTGAGTTGACCAGCGATCCCGGCAACCCGCTGCTGAACCGTACAATTCAGGCCCAGTTCGCTCCCGGTTCCACCTTCAAACCTCTGGTGGCGATTGCCGGCCTGGAGAGCGGCAATATCGACGAGAACACCACATTCAATTGCGGGGGCGGCGCATCGTTCTACGGGCATTATCATGGGTGTTGGGCGGTCCACGGTTCGGTTTCTCTTCACAAAGGCATTACGCAGTCGTGCGACGTCTATTTCTACAACGTCGGCAATAAGACCGGCATCGACACTCTCGCGTTTTACGCCAAACAAGCGGGCCTAGGCGAAAAGACGCGCATCGATCTTCCAAACGAGGCTTCCGGAACGGTACCCTCGCCCGAATGGAAGCTCCGCACACAGCGCCAAAAGTGGTACGCCGGTGAGACAATCTCTGTCTCCATCGGCCAGGGCGCGCTCACAGTCACGCCACTGCAACTGGCTCGTGCCATCGGCGGTTTAGGCATGGGCGGCGTCTGGCACACCCCGCACCTGCTGATGACAGATACACCCAAAGAGAAGCCACATGAGTGGGCGCTGAACCCCGAGAACGTGAAGAAGGTTGTTTACGGAATGTATGGCGTGGTGAACGAAGGCGGAACAGGTGGCAGGGCAAAGCTGGCGGGAGTCGACGTGTGCGGGAAGACAGGCTCGGCGCAGGTCGCCTCAGAAGCTTACGAAAGGGCGCATAAAGACATCAAAGACAATGCCTGGTTCGTGGCATATGCTCCCTGCTCCAAGCCGGAAATTGTGATTTCCGTGCTTTGGGAAAATTCCGGTCTGCACGGTCAGTATGCAGCCCCGATTGCGCGCGACGTTATGAAATCCTATTTCGATAAGAAGATCCGCCTGGCGGAAGCCGAAAGACTGAGCCACAGCCCTGCAGCAGGACTCGCTGCGTCATTGACGCCTTTGGAACAGCAAACGCCGGCAACACCTGCCGCCGTTCGTACGCCGGATTCCGCCCTCACACCTTCCGCGACCTCACCGAGGTCAATTCAATAATCATGCTCCAGAGAGGCAGCCTCAAAGATTTCGACTG
>JAUZEU010000562.1 GCA_030838885.1 Bryobacterales bacterium
AGAGGAAGCACATCGGAAACGGACCCCGGATTCGTTGGAAGAGATTTCACTTCTTCCGGCTTAAGAACATTGTTCCGGGAAGAGCTTCGTTCCACGGGTGCGGGGGCGGAATCGGTGACTTCGAGGGTCGACCGATTGATCTGTGGCTGCAGCGTGAGCGAAACCTCGACCACACCCTCGCCCCTTACTTCAGCGGTCTTCCTGCTTTCTTCAAATCCTTCTTTCACGGCGCTTACTGTCCAGACGCCACAAGGAACGTTTTGGAACTCTGCAAATCCCTTCGCCGGAGTGCCCTCCGAAGCCACCTCGATCGTACCGGTGCCCACACGCACCTGGGCATCGTACACAGGCGCTTCCTGAGAATCTTTCACCAGCACCCGGAGTTCGCCGGGCTTGCATGTCTGAGCGAGCCCGGGTACGCGGATGATGAGCGCAACGGCCGCAGCCGCTAGGCGGCAATTTACTGAACCCATACAGAAGCGCTACGTTCTTTAGGATATAAGGTTACTCCGCCGAAGAGCCGTGAACCTGAAATGATGATACGCTCGACGCGCACGCTCGGATTGGAATGGGCCATGAGCCGCACGATTGAAATTGCTTTTCTGGCGGCGCTTGCCGCGCTTTTGACGGGCGCAACAGCCGAGTGTGGTCCCGGTCGCAACGGCTTGGGAGGCGCCGGGGCGGCTTCGTCCGGAACGTATCGTACGACAAAAGTCGCCCGGAGCTACCGCCCGATCTCAAAACCGGCGGCGTCCTGATTTTCTCGAACACATCGGGCTACAGAGATGATGCGGGCATACCAGGCTTCGAACGCCGTCCTTGCGGTAATTGCGTACGAGCGCAGCTGGCCTTTTTTCATGACTGAGAACGGCGTTGTGATGAACCCGGAGCAACTCAGCTACGTTTAAGCTCGTCGTACACGGTGCCGCTGGCTATCGGGCGGAAAATCACGGACACACGTCGCCAGCCGACTGGAAGTGGTATGTCGACGCGCTGGTGGCGTCAATTATGTTGTGCACTCCGGAATCGTGCCCGGATATATTCGTGTTAGAAGATGTTAACTCGCCAATAACAAAGAACCTTCCTGCCATCTTGCACCGTTCGGAAGAGTGGTATGCGTTTTCAGCGAGTCCCGAACCAGGGCCGGCTTCCATATCATTGCACCGTCAACGAAAAGAGTTACGATCCTGGCAGGGTCACATGGGGGCAGACCATCCGCTTGTCTGGTAGCACTGCGTGGGCAAGGGACACGCGCTCTATTCGCGCTGGGTCACGCCGGAATTATGTACACGGAGCCACTGATGATTCGTTTTCTGGATAACGCGATGGCGTGGGGTTTGGCAGAGCAGGGCAGTGGTTGTTCGGCGCATAGTTCAACCCCGGTAAACGTCGGTGAACAGGGCACGTATAGAATTGCTAGATGGCTACGGAAGCCGCCATCAACCCGGCGGTCGCGAAACTGAATGAGGTGCGTGCCGAGATCGGCAAAATCATCGTTGGACAGCAAAAAGTTGTCGATGGTGTACTCATTTGTCTGCTGGCGTCCGGGCATGTCCTCCTCGAAGGCGTACCGGGCCTTGGCAAAACCACGCTGCTGCGCACACTCTCACGAGCCCTGAGTATTCGATACTCACGTATCCAGTTCACCCCCGATTTGATGCCTGCGGATATTGTGGGCAGCATGATCATGGAAACCGATGATCGCGGCCATAAGGTACTGCGCTTTCAGGCAGGACCGATCTTCGCCAACCTCGTGCTTGCGGATGAGATTAATCGCGCCACCCCGAAAACACAGTCGGCGCTGCTGGAGGCTATGCAGGAGCGCACAGTGACGAGCGGCACAACCACTCACGAACTCGAGTCGCCGTTCCTCGTTATGGCGACGCAGAATCCAATTGAAATGGAAGGCACTTATCCGCTGCCGGAGGCGCAGTTGTATCGCTTTCTGATGAAGATCATTGTGCCGTACCCCTCGCGCGCCGAGTTGAGCCGCATTGTGGAACGGACCATCGCCCGTGAAGAGGCGCATGTGCATTCGGTGCTGGGTCGCGATCAGGTTTTGGAACTTCGTGCGGTGTGCCGCGAGGTTTTAATTGCACCGCATGTGCAGGATTATGCCGTCAATCTCGTTATGGCGACGCAACCCGACCAAAAGGAAGCGCACGAGGATACGAAGAAATACATTCGTTACGGTAGTTCGCCCCGCGGCGCGCAAGCCCTGGTCGAATGCGGCCGCGTGCTGGCTCTCATGCGCGGCCGGTATCATCTCAGCATTGACGACATCAAGGAAATCGCCGTGTCCGTGCTGCGCCACCGCGTGATCCTCAACTTTGACGCTCATGCGGATGGCAAATCGCCTGACGCGATTCTGGCGACCATCATCGCTGCGCAGCCTTCGGCCGCATAACAAACAGGGAAGGTCTTCTTGCCCAACGCTCCGCTCTTAGACCGGCACTTTCTCGAACGGCTCGAACGCCTCACCATTCACTGGCAGCGTTCGTTCCAGGGTCTGGTCGGCGGGCACAACCGTTCCAATTTCGCGGGCGGTGGCCAGGAGTTTCTCGACCACCGCAACTACCACCATGGCGACGACCTTCGGGCCGTCAACTGGCGTGCATTTATGCGGCTGGACAAGATGTTCCTCAAGATGTTCCAGATTGAGCCTCGGGTGCCGGTGCGCATGCTTGTGGACACTTCTATGTCAATGGCTGCCGCACAGGACAGCAGATTCGACAATAAGTTCGACTATGCCCGGCGGCTTGCGGCCGCGCTTTGCTATGTCGGGCTGGTGCGGCTGGATACGATTGAAGTGTTGCCCTTTTCAGGCGCTCTGAGGGAAGGCCAGACCTGCGGAGGCGGCCGTCATCGCTTCACTCCGCTCTCACGTTTCCTCGAAGCGCTGAAGCCGGAAGGCGCCACGAACTTCCTGGGCGTGTCGCGCCAATTTCTGAACGATTATCCGCAGCGCGGACTGGTTATTGTGATTTCCGATTTCCTCGACGAATCCGGGTGTGACATGGCCCTGCAATATCTCGCGGATTATGGCAACGAGTTGATGCTGATCCAGCTTTGGGCTGAAGAAGACCGCACCCCCCCCTGGTCTGGCGAATTCGACTTCGTCGATGCCGAAAGCAATGCGCGGCTGCATATTCATGTGGATGCTGAGGCGCGCCGTCACTATACGGAAGAGTTTGACCGGTTCGCTGCATCTCTAAAAACCGTTGCCATGCGTAACAACGGCAGGTACGCCGGATTGCCGACATCGCTTCCACTGGAAGAAGCTATTTTCGGGAATCTCGCGCGAATCCGGAGTATCGCCTGATGGAGTTTCTGAATCTTTCGTTCGTTGAATTTTTCGTGACATTCGGAGCGGTGGCGGCGTTCTCAGTTGCGCTGTATTTGCTGGATCGAACTCGCCGCCGCCTGGTGGTTTCCACCCTCCGCTTCT